>NZ_CATKPV010000052.1:0-75771 GCF_949768135.1 Bacillus sp. IT-79MI2
GACATTATATCCAAGTGCCAATATTAGTCATTAGGTAAAAGTGAAGCGCCCTGTTTGCAGGGCGCTTTTTTACTTGGTCGCAAATATATCGGTGCTTTTACGGTTCTCTAAATCCAAATGCTCCAATAAGAACAGGGATGAGTAATATGAAAATAACAGCTAGAAGTGGAACAAAAATACCGACAAACTTCCATTTGCTTGGTTCGTTCTTGTTTATAGCTATCATGCTGAATATGAGACCGAGGATGATGCAAGCGGTGCTAATAAAAAAGAAAATGATTGGTAAAAAACTTAAATTTGCTGCAAGGGCATAACTGAGTGAAAATGAAACAACTCCAGCTAATGTAACCCACAGAGAGAGAAAGCTATATTTGTTAAACAAAGGAATCACCCCCATACATCCATTTTAGTGTGAAAATTTTCTAATTAAAAGGTATCTTTTTGCTTTTTCCTCCAATGAGAGTACAATGTAAAATAGCAAGAAAAGGCGAAAAGTATTTACAGGATTATTGCAAGTAGATAGCGTAAAAGGCAGTAAGGAATTGAGAGGAGGTTTTTTCTCTGGATATAAATAAAGAAACAATCATTCACCTTTATCATACAAACGATATACATAGTCATTTTGAAAACTGGCCGCAAATTTCTCGGTTTGTACAAGAAGAGAAAAAGCGCAGACAGAAAGCAGGAGAATCTGTTTTCACATTAGATATTGGCGATCATGTGGATCGTTTTCATCGTATAACGGAAGCAACGAATGGCAAGGGCAATACGAAATTATTAAACGAAGCGCTATATGATTATGTAACGATTGGAAATAACGAAGGAATTACATTAGCGAAGGAGCATCTTGAACATTTATACGATGAAGCGAATTTTGAGGTGCTTGTAGCTAATTTATTTGAAAGAGATGGAACGCGTCCTAATTGGGCAAAACCGTACAAGCTGCATACAACTGCAGATGGAGTTACGATCGCTTTTATAGGCTTAACGGTAGCTTATCCAGAGTTCTATGAAATGCTGGATTGGCATATTGAAGATCCAATTGCACATTTGGAAGTAATTTTAGAAGAAGTGAAAGAAAAAGCTGATGTTACTGTCGTTCTTTCTCATCTTGGAAAGAATGCAGATGAGTATATGGCAGAGCATTATGATATTGATGTTATTTTAGGGGCACATACGCATCATTTGTTTGAGCGTGGTGTTCTTGTGAAGGGGACCTTGCTTTGCTGCGGAGAAAAGTGGGGGCATTATGTCGGACATGTTCAGCTAACGGTGGATCTAGAGACAAAAAGAGTGACAGAAAAGGATGGGAGAGCGATTCGTACAAATCGTCTGTCAGCTTACGGAGAGTCATTGCCGACGATTGAAGCGTTAGAGAAAGAAAGCGAACTTATTATGGCAGATCCGATTGTTGAGTTAAAAGAACCATTGCCGATTGATTGGTTCCAGGAGACACAAATTTCCCGTATGTTAGCAGGTGCATTAAAAAAATGGTGTAATGCGGGAATTGGGATGGTCAATGCGGGTGTGTTATTAGAAGGATTAGAAGAAGGAATTGTAACGCGCGGAGATATCCACCGCATTTGTCCACATCCTATTAATCCATGTGCACTAAAAGTAAAAGGAAAAACATTACGAGATGTTATTTTAAAAGCACGTCGTCCAAATATGGAACAACTTGAGGTAAAAGGCCTTGGTTTTCGCGGGAAAGTTATGGGGAAAATGATTTATGATGGTCTGGAAGTTACATTAGATACGATTCCTGGAAATAAAATTTTACTCGAAGATGTATTGATTAATGGAGAATCATTAGAGTTAGAACGTATATACACTGTCGGAACGATTGATATGTTTACATTCGGGTACTTATACCCAGAACTATCCACACTTTCTGAAAAACAATATTATATGCCAGAGTTATTGCGAGATGTGTTAACAGAGATGTTGATAACTTATACATCTTCCATCAAACTATAGGCTAGTTAACCTGTAACACTCATTTTTCTCTTTTCATAAAGATAAGAAAGAGAGGAGTGTATGAACTATGGTTAATGTGGAACCAATTATCATTGATAACTATACGTTTATAGCGGTTAGCGTAAAGCTTCCGAAAACAAATTTGTTGGCTGTTATGAGCGATAAGGGATATATTATGTGTGGAGCTTTAGATGTCGGCCTATTAAACGAGAAGTTAGGGGACCGAGGTATTATTGCTGGCCGCGCAGTTGGTGTGAGAACGATTGAGCAGCTTCTTGAAGCGCCGCTTGAATCGGTAACGACTGAAGCCGAGGCTCTAGGCATTCCAGCAGGAACAATTGGAAAAGATGCTTTATTAAAAATGATATAAGTATATATCGTCCCTCTTTCTTGCATAGAAATGATATAAGAAGGAGGGTTTTTTTATGCGTACATTTCGTCCAAAAGCTTCGCGTTTCCGAAAAGGACCGCTCCCCTTTCGGCATGTACTACTCATTTCGTTTATCATTTTTTTATTGTTAACTTTACAAGGATTCTGGATTGTGAATAAAAGTATTCAACCTACATTAATAAAATATGGAGAAACGCAGACACATAAAATGGCAACGGTTGTGATGACGAAAGCGGTAAAGGATCGAATTAAGGAAGGATTTGATGTGGATTCATTAATGAAAGTACAAAACGATAAGAATGGAAGAGTATCCACAATCGATTTAAATACAAAGCAAGTAAATGAGATTTTGACATCGACTACTGCATACATAGAGAAATATTTGCATCAAGTGGAGAAGGGGAATATGAAGGCACTCGGTCTTCCAGAAGAGAGCGGAGTGTCAATGTCTGTTCCTCTTGGACGCATAACGGATAATGCACTCCTTGGTAATTTAGGGCCGGATATTCCGATTGATTTTACAACAATTGGTCATGTGAATACGGATATTAAGCAAAATGTAAAACCGCATGGAATTAACAATACAGCGATTGAAGTTGTTATGGAAGTGCAGGTTACGCTACAGGTAATTATTCCATTTCGTACAAAAGAAATTACAGTAAAACAAAATATCCCAATTGCAACACGAATTGTACAAGGAGAGGTACCATCTTATTATGGAAGCGGCGGAGTTGTTATGCCAGATAGTAAGGGGAAGAAAGCGGATGATTAGTCATTCGCTTTTTTGTGTTTTATTGGTTTTTTAAGTTAATACTAAAAACATGGAAATTTTTATCAAATGAAGCAAGGAATTAACAAAATATGTATTATAACGGATGAGTAAGTTTGAAAAGACATTATAGTACTTAAAAGGAAACAACCGTAGCAATTAGCTACGGTTGTTTTTTAAATTCGCACGTTCTTTCCGCTCCCACAAACTTAAATGCATATACGGATCAAAGGCCCATTCTGTATACCCGTTGTCTTTATATAATCCAAAGTGCAAGTGTGGTGGAAACTTTCCAGCTGTACCAGGAGGTCCATAACCTGTGTTACCAACGAAGCCAAGAACGGTTCCTGGTTCTACAATTTGTCCTAGCTGTATTTCTTTAGAAAAGCCACCTAAATGTGCGTAATAATGATAATTGTTATATAAATCGCGAATGCCGATGCGCCAACCACCAAGGCGATTCCAACCCTTTGTTTCAATAACGCCGTAGCAGGTAGATCTTACTGGTACACCGTGCCTTGCGAAAATATCGGTGCCTTCATGAATACGTCTTCCTCCAAAACTCCGCCCAGCGCCAAATGTACTACGGTAGCTATTGTCGCTATGGACAGGAAGAGGGAAGGCATTCCCTTCTAAGTTAATACGACCATAGTGCTTATAGATTCGAGCATATTCGGTAATTAATTCAACTGTTTTTGCACGTCTATAATATTCCCAGAGCATAATTTTAATACGGTCTTCTGAAGTCCCTTGCTTTTTTATAATAGTTGCCATTGTATGCAAAAGATCTCGGTCGTTATTTGCATTTGCAATTCCGTCTTTATCGCCATCTAAACCAATCCCTCCAAACAGAGAAATCGTATGGGGAAGAGTATCGTTAGTAGAACCATTGGCAGGTCCAGCCCACATTTCTGGTTTAAAGTAAATTGATATGATAGCATCGGGCTTTTTCGGAATATCTTTTCTTACGCTCCGTATATTGCGTTCATATTGATCAATTGCGGCTAAATAATACCATGGAATATTAGCATCTTTTTCAGTTTCTTTATATAGTGTCATGCGCTTTTCGTATATTTGATTTTGATTCACTTCACCATAGGCAATGCCTTGCCCAAGAAGAAAACAAATAGAAAGCAATAAGGCAATCTTTCGAAGCATAAAAATAAACTCCTTTCACAACATCACTCTTTTTAGTGTGGGATATACGAGATATTTCATTATAGTAAATCATTGGTAAAAATTCTTGGAATCTTCATTTGAGCAAATCGCTTTCATACGTTAGAATAGATATGTTACATTGAAAGAAGCGAACACGGTAAACTATTTCATATTGTGCGGAGTTGATAACATGACAAAACAAACAGAATATAAGCGCAAGCCCGAATGGTTGAAAATTAAGTTAAATACAAATGAAAACTATACAGGCTTAAAGAAAATGATGCGTTCTAAGCAGTTACATACCGTTTGTGAAGAGGCGAAATGTCCGAACATTCACGAATGCTGGGCTGTAAGAAAAACAGCAACGTTTATGATTTTAGGTGCGGTTTGTACACGTGCTTGTCGTTTTTGTGCGGTTAAAACAGGCTTACCAACGGAGCTTGATTTACAAGAGCCAGAACGCGTAGCAGATTCTGTAGTACACATGGGCTTAAAACACGTTGTTATAACAGCGGTTGCACGTGATGATTTGAAAGATGGCGGAGCTGCTGTTTTTGCTGAAACAGTGCGCGCTGTTCGTCGCAAAAATCCATTCACGTCTATTGAAGTACTGCCATCTGATATGGGCGGGGTAGAAGAAAATTTAAAAATGTTAATGGATGCAAAACCGGATATTTTAAACCATAACATTGAAACAGTACGTCGATTATCTGACCGAGTTCGCGCTAGAGCAAAATATGATCGTTCATTAGAGTTTTTACGTCGTGCAAAAGAAATGCAACCTGATATTCCAACTAAATCTAGCATTATGGTGGGACTGGGTGAAACAAGAGAAGATTTAATTGAAGCAATGGACGACTTACGTGCGAACAATGTGGATATTTTAACACTTGGACAATACCTACAACCATCTAAAAAGCATTTACCAGTTATTAAATACTACACACCAGCTGAATTTGCAGAGTTAAAAGAAATTGCTCTTAGCAAAGGATTTAGCCACTGTGAAGCTGGCCCGCTTGTTCGTTCTTCTTACCATGCAGATGAGCAAGTACGTTCTGCAAAAGAAAATACAGCACAAGCAAAATAATAGTAAAAAATCCTTCTTAGCGTGAAAACTAAGAAGGATTTTTTACTTCAAACACAACTAAATAGGAAAGAATAAAGTAAACAATGAAGGAAGTTTTACCGCGGTTTTTCAATTTGTTTTTCTATATTCTAAAACGGTATTTTGACATATGGATAAAATCTTTTTCAATTCTTCTGTGGATAATTCAATTGTAAATTCCGGAACACCCGGTGTAATTAAAATTTTGTCATAGGCATAGACGGAACTATCCACAATAATTGTTACATTCTGTGAATAACCAAAAGGAGCGACGCATCCCGGAATACATCCTGTTTGTTCTCTTAGTTCATCAGGTGAACAAATTGATAAGCGCTGCCCCGTGATTTCCTTCATTTCGTTTTTCTCAAGACGAGTTCCTTCCAATGTGAAGAAAACGTAATAGGATCCAGATTTTGATTTTAAAAATAAGCTTTTACTTGGAGCACCCTGCAAGCCAAGGCGTTCACGAACAACACGATCTGTTTCATAATCGAGAACTGGTTCGTGTTCAAATTTTTCATAAGAAACATTTGTCTTATGTAATAAAGAGATTACTTCTTCGTACATATTTTTGTAATGCCCCTTTCTATATTTGTTGCATGTTCAACATGACTTTTTCAAATTTTTTTGCACTTAAAATTTCATGTGTTAAAAATTCTCCGTTATAAAAAGCTCCGTATGTCGTGAAGGCACAAGGAGCATGTTGCGCATCTTCTCGCGATGTCAACTGAATGCATTCGAAAGGGATATGATATTGCTGAGTGATATTGGCTAATTCTTGATGAATGTAATAATCAGTATAAGGACACTGATTTGTATAATAGACAACCAAGCCGTTTTGATTCGGAATCTTCATGTCTTTGGCGCTTGCTGTGAAATGTGGTGAAGGAGCATTTGGATCAAGTTTGTATACAAGTAATTCAAAATAAGGCGGTGCTGTATCACATACTTGAAACCCTTTTTTCTTTAAGTAGCTGCCATCTGATAAATAGGGGCGTTTTTTCTTGCTTGAAATAACAACGATTCCATGCTTTCCTTTCGCTTTAGAATCTTGCATACATTCTTCTAAGAGCTGTGCACCATAGCCTTTCCCTTTAAAACGCCCCGATACCCAAAAGCAATTGATGAATGTGTATCCTGGTGCAGAGATAGGCACCCATGCATACTCAGCTGGAATGTGTTCAATGAACACCTTTCCTTTTACATCTAGCTTTTTAAACATAAGTCCTTCTTCAAATCGATCTTTTAGCCACTCTTTTTTTAGCTCGACACCACGTTTCACTTTTTTGTCTGACATTGCACAGCAGATATGTTCTTGTTCAATATTATCTCGTGTAACAATTTTCAACGGTCTTCCCCCACAATCTGTGGATTGTCGTTTGTTCATCAAGTGTAATTTCGTAAATATCAGGATTGCTTAAGTTTTTCCATTCTAGAAAACCAATCCGATTATCAAAGTACTTTAAAATGAGCGTTAATAAATTTCCATGTGTAACAAGTAATGTTACTTGGTGTTCTTGTTGTAAAATGTCTTGAATAAGCGATGCGACGCGGTCCATCGCTTGTTTTGTTGACTCTCCGCCTAAAAAGGCAATATCTATATTTGTAAAAGTATATTCTAGTTTTTGTAGCCAATCTTCCATTGGATTATTGCTTAATATGCGTTCCTCTAGGCGCTCATCTTCGCCTACGGGTAGATTGGTTCGTAATGCAAATGGTGCAATGGATTGAATGGCTCGAGTAAAAGGGCTTGAAATAATGGACTCTATTTGCAGGTTATTCTGTATGAGAAAATTAGCAAGAAAGTGTGCTTGTTTTTCCCCTGCAATTGTTAGTGCTGCATCTCGTTCTTGTCCAGTTGCTGAACAGTGACGTACTACGATAAGTTTTTTCAAAATCCATCCCTCATTTTTCAAGTTGACCATACATACTTCGACAAATAGGAAAAAAATCCTCTATAGAAAAAAGCTAAGCTCACGTGGGCTTAGCTTTTTTCTGATTCAATTGTTAATTTGTCTTTCATTTTACGAATAAGAATGAAAGCGCAAATTGTAAAAATAAGCGTGATTCCTTCTGCAACAAATATGTTGATAACTTGCTTTTGATAAAGAGCTGCAAAGAAGTCTATAAATGCATGGAACAAGCCGGCATATATAACAAAAATATATTTCTTATGTTTTACGCCGTATAATACAAGCATTGAGAAGGCGATTTGTAAGACCAAAGCTAAGATTCTTTCTAAGCTACCAAGTAGGTAGAGATAGGAAGGAGTGCTAAGTAATAAATCTTGCACTTGACTGAGCTGAGGGGCTTTTTCAATAAGTTTTGAAAAACTTCCATTATTGATTGAAATAGCAAAGTATAGAGTTTGAAGACTAGCTAGAGCCCCAATTGAAATAGATTCAATCCCTCCGTGTCCAATTCCATATGCTAAACCATCTTTATATTCTTGATATTTCTTAAGTAAATAGAAGAAGGCTATGAATCGACCTGCTTCTTCAAAGATAGCGGCAGTAAGTCCACCATAGATGGCATAAAGAAATGGGTTTTTCAATATTTCCGATGTTGTTGGATTGCCCAGCATAAATACGTGAAAAGGTGTTTCGAGAATTTGTGAAAATCCAATAAAGATAAGAACCCCAACACCAACAACTTTCCAGTTTATATGATATTTTTTTCGAAAATAAACAAGTACAATAATTGGAACTAGAACCGAAATCGCTAGTTGCACAATCATACTGGTAATTACAGCATTTGAAACCATATTTTTCACCGCTTTCTAATATATGTACATATATATTATGCCTGAATTTTAAGGGAATGTGGAGTGGAGGAGCTTTTAGTCATAAAAAACACATAATTTAATAATCATTTTTTATTGACTCTCACGTTACGTAATATTTTATTGTATGTATTAAGGGAGGCGAAACAATGACAATGAGGGTAAAAGAAGTAGCTGATTTAGTTGGTATTAGTGTGCGCACACTGCATCATTATGATGAAATTGGGTTGTTAACCCCAGATGAGACGACAGAGTCAGGGTATCGTCTGTATTCCAATGAAAATTTAGAGACATTGCAGCAAATTTTATTTTTTAAAGAGCTTGGCTTCCCTTTAAAGAAGATTAAGGAAATTATCATGAGTCCTTCATTTGACCGGGAAGAAGCGCTTCAATTGCATAAGAAAATGCTGCTCGAGAAGCGAGCTAGACTGGATAAGGTGATTGCGACAATTGATAAGACAATTAAGCATACAAAAGGAGAGATTCAAATGACGAATAAAGAAAAATTTGAAGGATTTGATTTCAGTCAAAACCCATATGAGCAAGAAGCACGTGAGAGATGGGGAGACGAAGCTGTGGATAAAGCGAATAAGACAGCAGCTGGCATGCCTAAAGAAAAGCAAGAAGAGTTTAATGGTATTTATAGAAAGCTGGCTACACTTCGAAATGGCGCGCCTGATTCTAAAGAAGCACAAGAAGCAATTCAAGAATGGTACGATTACTTGCAAAACTTCGGTCAATATTCATTAGAGGCATTCAAAGGATTAGGTCAAATGTATGTAGATGATGAACGTTTTACAAAAAATATTGACCAATTTGGAGAAGGTTTAGCACAGTTTATGTGCGATGCAATGGCGGTATACGCAGATAACCGTAAAAAATAAAAAGATGGGGCTGTCTCAAGTGGGCAGCCGCCATCTTTTTTATTTTTTAAGCATGTCATTTAATGTTTGATTCTGCGTATTATTCAAATGCGGATTTTTCCCCATTTCACGTTTTAGCATATCAAGGCTTTGTTCATATTCTTTATTGTTTAATGTACCAGATTGCAGGCCTTGAATTTGCGTGATCAATTTTTGGTCTGTTGATACATATGCTTTATAATAACGGGGAACGATGGATAAAGCCGTTTTATATACTTGATCTGTTACAAGAGCAGGATCGTTTGTTTTTGCTTTGTATACAACAAATACTTCGTCATCGGTCACAAGTGTAGCAGCATTTGTGACATCCGGAAGATTTACTGTCATACTTGTAATCATTTCAGCTACCTTCTCGCGGTTAATGGCACCCACTTGTTTGTTAGATACTTCATGTTTTTGTTTAGAGGAGTATCCGACTCTTGTAAGCTTTGTATTTGTATTTTCTGTATGATACATGTCGTTTTTATTGGAGACAAGAACGCGGCTGCCTTTTTCATGTTCCATTTCCGCTTTATTTGTCGAGTAGCAACCTACAAATAAAGAGAGCGTGAGAAGAGAGAGTATCATTTGTTTTTTCAAGATGTATCACCTCCTTCTCCATAGCATTTACTACTTTTCAATTTTTTGTATTTGAAATTGTTGGTTGTTAGGCTTTGTGATACGATAAAAAGAAGAATGCTTAGAAAGGAAGTTAATGATGGAGCAAAAGCAGGAGATTCATGCTACAATGAGCATTAATAATGTTCAATACGAAGTAATTAAAGACTATCGTAACGGTTTTCGTGAAGAAGCATTTAAAGAACGCTATGCAGAAATTTTAAATAAATATGATTATATCGTTGGTGACTGGGGGTACGATCAACTCAGATTGCGCGGCTTCTTTGATGATAGTAACCAACGTGCGACATATGATACGAAAATTAGTACACTATCGGAGTACTTATACGAGTACTGTAATTTTGGTTGTGCACACTTTGTATTACGAAAAGTGAAGAAGTAAAAAGAATTCCTCTTACGATAGGCGTAAGAGGAATTTTTTTTACTCAAGTATAGGGCTTTGGTTTACTTGAAAAATAAAACAGCGCCGCGGCAAATATAATCATTTATCCCCTTTACAAGCAAATTGAAATAAGATCACCTTCTGAAAGGGTTGTATTTGGTTTCATCTGTTGTCCGTTCAACTGAATGTGTCCGTTTTTCATTCTGTCTACAATCGTGGTGCGGCTCCAATCTGAAATATACGCAGCGAGTGCTTTATCCATGCGATGAGAGCCCAAAACTGTTTCTAATACAATGGTTAATTCTGTAGTGCCAGCTTCTTTATATTGCATAATCGAGATAGTAGTGATCATCTCACCTTGTTCTTTTTGAAACACATCGATCGTTTCAACATGATCAGAAAAAGACTTATAAATGTGAAGTTTCTTGTTCCACGTATGTCCTTTTGAGCATTTATAAATGGCAAAGCGGTAAATGTTCTTTCCATTTGCGTTATGCCTACGAACGTTTATGTCAGTAAAAAGGGTGGTATGCCCGCAATTTTTACAATGTTTTTCGACTGTCGTTTCAAATTCATTTTCATATAAATTCCAAGAAAGTTGTACTTTCTGCATTTTCCTTCACCTCGTATATATTGGGTAAAGGAACGTAATACAGCTATTTGGATGTCTTGCAGTATGAATAGGGAAGAAATAGACAAAAATAAAAGGAGGGTCCCTTAAGAGGAACCTCCGTAAACATCATACTACAGATGCGTTACGTTCCTTTGTAATGGGAAATGAACAGACTACTCCCTTGATAAAGCACACAGCTTTTTTGAGAGTAATGCTATTCAATTGCTGATCCATTACAAAGTAAATGTTGGCATACGTAGTAGACGTCCTTTCTTCCAAATAGATTTGCTCATAAGTATAACATAAAAGATTGAAAATTCAAAACTTTGTTATGTATAAAAAACACCAGCTATCGAGGTAGCTGGTGCCATAATATTATATAAGTTCAAATAAGAATGAGCGAAGTTCTTCTGCAATCTCTTCAGAGACAGAAAAAGCGTGCTCTAAGTAGCCGGGTTCGTTTAAATCGTCAGTGCCGATGATTGCAAATTTATTACGCTGCATATCAAGGACAATTGTTTTACCGTAATGGCGATCGGAATATAAAAGCGCTAAATCGTGGCGCTCATTTTCTCCCATAAAGCTAACGAAACGCGTTTTTGTATCGACTGTATCGTCGTAAAGAAAGAAACGTTCTTCCATACTACACAGGCTCCTTTTTTAAATATCTAAGTTTAAGTGAGGCTTATGATCTAAATGGTGATGCGTTTTAATAAAGCGTACCGTTCTTGTTTTGTAGCGCATAACGATAGAATATGTTTCTGCTAAGTCTCCGCCAAGGAATTTCACACCATCTAATAACTCGCCAGCAGATACGCCTGTTGCTGAGAAGATTGCGTCGTCACCAGATACTAAGTCATCTAACATAAGAAGTTGACGAGGATCTTCTAATCCCATTTTACGGCAACGTGCTTCTTCTTCTTCGTTCATTGGAACTAAGCGTGCTTGCATTTCGCCTTCAAGACATTTTAGTGCTGCTGCAGAGATAACGCCTTCTGGAGCGCCGCCAATACCAACGAATAAGTCAATACCTGTTCCTGGAAGAGCTGTTGCGATTGACGCACCAACATCTCCATCACCGAATAGTTTTACACGTGCACCTTTTGCGCGAACACGGTTAATAATATCTTGATGACGTTCACGTTCTTGGACGATAACCGTTAAGTCACGAATTTTCTTATTGTTTGCTTCTGCTACAATATCAATTGTTTTTTCAATTGGATCATCTAAGCTAATTTTACCAGCTGCTTTTGGACCAACCGCGATTTTTTCCATGTACATATCCGGAGCATGAAGAAGGTTTCCTTTATCTGCGACTGCAATAACTGCCATTGCATTTGCAAGACCTTTTGCAACGATGTTTGTCCCTTCTAATGGATCAACGGCGATATCTACTTCTGGACCGTTACCTGTTCCTAGTTCCTCACCAATATATAACATTGGTGCTTCATCAAGTTCTCCTTCACCAATTACAACAGTACCTGCCATGTTTACTGAATCAAACATATCACGCATAGCGGTAGTTGCTGCATCATCTGCTTCGTTTTTCTTTCCGCGGCCCATCCATTGTGCGGATGCTAAGGCTGCTGCTTCTGTTACACGGACAATTTCTAATGCGAGTTCACGTTCCAAGGTGACATTCCTCCAATTTCAAAAATCATACAATTATAACTATAACAAATAACGCGTGAAAGGTGAATTCGAAAAATTGTCGATTTTTTCAGAAGAAACGGTTACAATTAAAATGTAAATGCTTTAATTTCCAGGTAGGTGACATTCATGTACTTTGTAGACAGAAAAAAAATAGAGCAAATGTTAGCATGTTTAGAACAAGTAGTAGATACATTTCAAGAGAAGCAAGAATATGAAACGGATTTTGAATATTACGCATTAGAGCGTATGTCGCATCTCATCATTGATTGCATACTAGATGTTGGAAATGCAATGATTGATGGATTTATTATGCGTGATCCAGGGAGTTATGAAGATATTATTGATATTTTAATGGACGAAAAAGTCATAAGTGAGGAAGAAGGAAAAGGGATAAAAGAAGTGATTGTTCTTCGGAAAATGCTTATGCAAGATTATATTCAAATGAACCATGAAGAATTATATACAACGATTCAAAAACAAATTGCCGTGGTACAAAAATACCCTGCGAATATTCGCCGTTACTTAGAAAAGGAATTAGGGCCTGTATCTGCATTTGTAGCAGAATAAGCGCATGGATAAGATCCCCATTAACCTTTTTGGGGGTCTTTTTTGTCTATGGGAACGGCTCAAAAGAGAGAAGGATGAGAAATGGGGGAAGCACGTACAACGAAGGAAGAAATTGTACAGCTTTTAAAAATAAATGGTGAACAAACAGTTGCATCGTTAGCTGAATCTTTAGAGATTACGGAGATGGCAGTACGTCGTCATTTAAGTAAGCTTGAGAAAGAAGAAATCATTCAGTCGAAAATGGTGCGTCAACATGTGGGAAGGCCAACATATTTATACGGCCTAAGTCAAAAAGGAGAAGATTCGTTTCCGAAAGATTATAAGCAATTTGCTTTAGAAGTGTTAGAGGATTTAGAGTCAATCGGTGATGAAACACTTGTTAATGCTATTTTAAAGGCGAGAACGAATCGGATGGAGGAGCAATTACAAAAGCGAATGAGCAGCCAAGATAATGTATTACAAAAGCTCCGGGAAGTTGCCGCTATTCAAGAGAAAAACGGATATATGGTACAGGTGAAGCAAGAGGGAGAAAACTCATACATATTACAAAAACAAAATTGTCCATTAAAGGCTGTTGCTGAAAAATATCCACAGCTTTGTTTGGAGGAAGAAAACATGTATAAGCGGTTGTTTTCTGATAAAAATGTGAAAGTGTTATCAAATATGTGCAATGGTGACTGTCACTGTTCGTATCACATACAAGAGAAAAAATGAACGTTATGGGACGCTTTTAGACGAAGCGTTTTTTTCTTTGGAAAAAGCGGTTAATATAAGAAGGGTATGAACGCTAGACAAAAAGGAGAGACAGATGGATGTATAAAGGCTATTTAATCGACTTAGATGGTACAATGTATCGCGGTGAAGAACAAATTGAAGAAGCAAGCGACTTTGTAAAAGCACTACAGGAGCGCGGCATTCCCTATTTGTTTGTAACGAATAACTCAACGCGTAAGCCAGAGCAAGTGGCAGAAAAGCTTGTTCGTTTCGATATTCCAGCTAAACCAGAGCAAGTATTTACAACAAGCATGGCAACAGCAAACTTTATTTATGAGCGTAAACAAGATGCGTCTGTGTATATGATTGGTGAAGAAGGATTGCATGACGCACTTGTAGAAAAAGGATTCAAGCTTGTGGATGAAAATCCTGACTTTGTCGTTGTTGGATTAGATCGCGAAATTACATATGAAAAGCTAGCGAAAGCATGTCTTGCAGTACGTAATGGTGCGACATTTATTTCAACAAATGGAGATATTGCCATTCCAACTGAGCGTGGTTTATTACCTGGAAACGGTTCCTTAACATCTGTTGTTACAGTATCAACAGGTGTAGAGCCAATCTTTATCGGAAAACCAGAATCCATTATTATGGAACAAGCACTAAAAGTACTTGGCATGGCGAAAGAAGAAGCGCTAATGGTTGGGGATAACTATGATACTGACATTTTAGCGGGGATAAATGCTGGTATGCATACACTTCTTGTCCACACTGGAGTCACAACTGTGGAGAAGTTAACAGAGTATGACGTGCAGCCAACACAAGTTGTGCATAACTTGACAGAGTGGATTGAGAAGATGTAATAGTGGACAGGCAATCTTTTAGATTGCCTGTTTTTTGCTGAATGAAGGCTGTAATTCGATTTAAGTAGGGATGGGCGTAAGTGTATATTAAAATTACATTCATTGTTTAAATTATAGAAAAAGACCTGCTCACTCATCGTTAATCAACATACAGTAATGTAAATCCGTCAAAATATCCACAGCTTACTGTTTTGAGCACTTACTAAAGTAGGGATTATACAGCTGTTGGGAAGGTGGATTTAGCTGCTAAAAAACACTCACTTGAGTGTCTTTTTACTTTAATAATATTTTTTATAAATGGATTTGCGAGAAGGGGAAGGGATATGGATCATACGATTACATTCAATTTTGGAATATCCATAGTAATTATTCTATTCGTTTTGTTTGTACTAGCTATATGCGGATGTTAAAAAGACACCCTTTCGAGTGTCTTTTTTTGACTTGAAAACCACATATGTATTAGGACTCTCATCCTATTTACTATTTTACCATGTTCGGTCATATCCGTTATTGAGAAAATTAAATCAGCATGTCACTCTGCGTTAACCTCACTGATGGAAGTTTTCATTTTACCCTAATAAACGATTCACTACTTCTTTTACTTCTTCAAGTTCACTTTTTACCGTTTCTAAAATCGCATGATTGAAGCTTTGTGGATTTGGGTGTGCATAAACGATTAGATGCTTCATCATTGTTCCTCCTATTTGTGGATATGTTGATAGCTTTTTCTTAAAAAGAAAACATTATTGTAATTATTATGGTTACGAATTGAGGGGGAGTCAAGAAATTCAAATTCTTATTAGAAAATGTAAGATGTGCTATTTTGCGAAGTGTGTTTCAAAATATATTTATATTACAATAAAAGTACAGTGTGATAGGAAGCTTGGTCTCGCAGCAGAATATATATTTAATATAAAGATAATTAAATAAAAAAAAGGGGTATAAAAAATGAATATCATTGAAATTGAAGGGGTAGAAAAGTCATTTGATATTGGTGATAGTAAGGTAAAGATATTAAAGGGGATTAATCTTCAAATCCAAAAAGGTGATTTCGTTTGTATTATGGGAGCGAGTGGGTCGGGGAAAACCACTCTTTTACAGTTGCTTGGAGGATTAGATATTCCGACGACGGGAAGCATTCGAGTAGGCTGTACTGAAATTTCATCATTAAAAGAAAAAGAACTCGCGTTGTTTCGGAGGCATAAAATAGGTTTTATTTTTCAGCAGTTTAATTTAATACCAGTATTTAATGCGGAAGAAAATGTGGGATTACCGTTACTGTTAGATAATGTCCCGCAGAAGAAGGCGACAACAGCAGCAAAGCGTTTATTAGAGCTTGTTGGTTTAAAAGGGAAAGAACAGCACTTACCATCGCAATTATCAGGTGGCCAGCAGCAAAGGGTTGCCATTGCGAGAGCATTTGCCAATGAACCAGCTATTATATTAGCAGATGAACCGACAGGAGCGTTGGATTCTGAAAATAGCAAAAATATCATTGCGGCTCTTCGTAATGCTTGTGATGAATTAGGGCAAACGGCAGTTGTTGTAACGCATGACCCGTTTGTAGCCGCTCATGCAGATAAAGTTGTTTTCTTACTAGATGGTGAAGTAATTCATGAACATGCCGAAAGTAAAGGATGGAAATTCCGGCATATTCCGCAGCAAGTTACGCACATTCAAGAGGTTATGAATCGGCACTTTAAGGTAGGTGATAAGAACGATGTCTTGGATAATTAAATATGCGGCCAAGTCTATTAGACAGAATTGGCTAAGGAACATGTTAATCGCTCTTGGGGCTGCTTTAGGTGTCATGTTAGCAACAATGTTACTACTAGGAAATCAGTCTGTAGAACAACGTGTTAAAGAGCAGGTTGTGAGTCGTTATGGTGATTATGATTTGCAATTTGGTTATATTAAAAATGATGTGTATTTAAAAGATGAAAAATTAAAAGAACTGAACGGTCTTGAAAGTGCGGAAAAAATATCAAAAGTACTTATTCCTTATCCGTTACCAAATTATAAAGAGCTTTCTGGCAAACCATCGTATTGGGGCGTGGAACAAGATTCTCCCGATATGCGTTCTTATAAAATTACAGAAGGGCGATATCCGAAAGAAGGGGCGGAAGTAGCACTTACGAAAGGGTATACAGATCGAGAAAATATAAAAGTAGGAGATATGATTCGTCTGCCTTTTCCACCGCACGGTGAAAAAATTTGAGAGTTGTAGGGATTTTGAATCCACCATTGATGGCAGCAATGGGACATAGCGCATATTTTCCAATTACTTGGATGCAACAGGAATTAAACTTACAAGGTCAATTTAACCTTGTTCAAGTGAAAACATCTGATGTCAATGTGAAGAGAATGATTGCTATTGATGCGAATAAAAAATTTGAAAATATTAAAATAGATCAGCGTACATATGTAGATAAAGCATTAGAAAGATTAAATGTGATGAAGCCATTAGTCTTTAGTTTAGGCGGAATTGCTTTATTTGTTGTAGCGCTTTTAATTATGGGAAGCTTCTTCTTATCTGTAAGAAGTCGCTTTAAACAATGGGCTTTATTACGTGCGATTGGTAGTAATCCAAATCAAGTAATTTTCGTTGTTTTATTAGAAGCATTATGTATTGGAACGATTGGTTCGTTAGTAGGAGTTGTACTTGGTGCTAGCACACATCAGCTCGCAGCTTCTTTTATTAACAAGTGGGTGAATGTAGAAAGTACAGGGCAAGAATCATTTTCTATTTCAGTTGAGATTTTATTCATTACATTTTTACTAGGGATTATCATGTCAGTAATAGGCGCGATTATACCAGCATTTATGGTAAGAAAAATTCCTCCTGTTGAAGCATTAAGACCAGGAGTTCTAAGCAATCAAAAGAAAGAACGGAAATGGAGCATTTTCAGTCTCGTTATTTTAATAGTGGGTGCTGTAATTGGTTTAAGTGGTGTGTTTGCTGAGAGGTATATTGGTTTTAATCCAAGTGCGATAGGAGCACTGTTATTTGCAGTAGGTTTGTTGTTTGCAATTCCGTTATGTATTCGTGTTATTACCCCAGTTATTGTAAAACCATTTCAAATGATATTTCGCATTGAGACAACAATTAGTAGCCGAAATGTCATTCGTTATCGTAAAAAGGCAGCTGTTTCAGTCGCAATTCTAGCATTTGGATTTATGTTATCGCTAGTTGGAACGATGTATGTGAATGCGATGTATGAAGGAATGAAGCAAGGATTACAAAAGAATTTACCAGCAGATTTAGTCATTCGTGTTTCAATGGAGTCACAAGGAATTGAAAATATCCCATTTAATTGGCTAGGAAAGATACAAGACGTTGAAGGGATAAAAGAAATTGTCGGAGCAGCCTCTGATTCCACATCTAAACTCGTAAATTATGACTTTAAAGAAGCAAATCAAGAATGGTACGAATTTATGAAGAAAAATAAATATAATTATGATGCGATGGAAGTTGTGGGTACTGATATTACAGCGTTTCAAAAGGTGACCAAGATGAAAGTTATTTCTGGTCAAAACTTGAGTACTCCATTAAAAGATGGAGAAGGAGTAATTACAAAAGAAACAGCAAAAAATTTAGGGATTAAGCTACATGATACGATTGAAGTGCAAGGGAAAGGGAAGCAAAAACAGTCTATTAAAGTCGTTTCTATTATCGAGAAAAACTTGAGAATGCAAAGTACTTACGTCTTCGTAAATGAACAATGGGCGCGAAATATGTTTCATGTACAAGGATATGAATCGATTCAAATTATGACGGACTCTAAGGTACCTTTTGAAACAATTAAGAAGAAAGTAACAAAGATAACAAATGGTAAAAATAATATAGAGGTTATAAATAGTACCGATTTGTTAAAAGAGCAAGAGCAGCTATTATCTCAAATGGTTATGTTAATTCGTTTATTGGTAGTCATTATTTTTGTTATTTCAGGTATTGGCTTAATGAACGCGATTGTTGCAAGCTTACATGAAAGACGTGCTGAGATTAGTATGATTCGTGCCATAGGAGCTATCCCTAAGCAAATGCGAAGAATTGTGTGGTTAGAAGGTACATTACTTGGTGCGATAGCTGGAATCATAGGTATTGGAGGTGGAGTGATTTTCAGTTATATTGTCTTATCAAGTTTAGAATTAACGCTTATTACAATTCCGTATAATCAAGTGCTATTACTAGCTGCAGCGAGTGTTATACTCGGAACAAGTGCAGCAATGATCGCTTCATTCCAGTTAAGGGATTTTAAATTAAGTGATACGCTTAAAGAGTTGTCAGCGTAAGGAAGGCCGTTTTTATAACGGTCTTTTTCTTTTGAATATGGTTAACTTTTTTTAGTAAATGATAAAAAATCCTCTCTGTTTTTTCGTTATTGTTAACTACTATAAATTAACTAACCTCGCGTTATAAAGTAATAGTAAGGACTTGAAAGTGGAGGTGATCCATTCATGATTCATAACGAATTATTCATTAGAAACGAACAGACGGTTAGATTGTATCAGCGTATTATTTCAGACAAACTTTTTTCATTGCATGATAAAGGTGATGGAAAGGTATTGAATGTCCATATTAATATTTTGGCTCAGTTGTTGTATGAAGCATTTAAAGAAATCGATTTAACCAATTCTCCTGTTGTTCCCGTTCTTATTATTTCTAACCCTGTAGCAGTTCAAAGTATTTATGTTCCAGGGATATATACAATGAATTTTGTTTGTGATGAGTTCATGTATATTTGTGATGTTGATCGTCTTCAAAATGAGGTTGCAACATTAGCAATCGGCTATACAATCCAGCATAGTAGACTTGAGCGATTATTAGATGAAGAGGTAGAAAAAGTGCTTATGTATATGGTTAAGAGAATAAATAAATTTTTGGATATTCACGGTGAGTTAACATGTTCTTTTGAAATTGCTGTTAAGGAAGATGTTTTATTATATGAGAACAATCTATCTCCCGTTTTTTTATGTCAATGGATTGTAAATCGAGAGGAATAGAGGAAGGAGAATGAAAAAATGAGTGTCAGATTAAGTGCAAAAGAAAAAGAAGTAGCCATTCTTGTATCAAAAGGAATGAAAGATAAAGAAATTGCTCAAACGCTGTATATTAGTCGGCGCAGGGTAGGAGAGCTAGTTGCTTCAATTAAGGAAAAGTGGAACATTCATCATCGTGTAGAAATTGGAATCCGGGCCTATTATTATGGGTTAATTACGGTAGAAATAGCTCCTAGGGAAGAGAATTGTTTACAGAGGGTGAAACAGAAGAGTGTTGTTTTTTAATTATAATTTTCGCCCTCTTTGATTGTATGCAAAGAGGGGAATTGTCATTTTAGAAGTTGTTTTGAAAATCTTCTATATCAAGGTCGCATTGTAAGGCGATTTTAAAATATTTTGCTCCTAATTTATAAGCACGCAATCCATAAAAATGATCCCCTAATTCAGTAGCTAGTTTTTTTACCTGTATATATTGTCTATTATCCATTCCAAAATCAATAATTCTTTGCATTTCTTTCTCGTAGCTATAAGAGTCACCTTGAATTTTATAGAGATGCGCTTTATATGCATGAATTTCGATGTACACAGAAGGCATATCGTAAGCTTCTAAGATTTTGATGGCTTCCGGCATGACTTTATTGATTTGCTCCCATTCTTTTAAGTGTAAGTAAATTTCAATGAGACTTCGCAATGCGTAAATATTTGACTCTTGCTGATTGATTGCTACATTTATTTTCAAGGAACGGTTGAGGTGTTGAATTGCTGTATCGAATTTTTCTAATCCTTGATACACTCTTCCGTAATTGTAATAAATCATTGCAAAATACATAGCAGGATTGTGAAGTTCTTTTACATATCCTTCAGCTTCTTTTAAGTATTGTAAGGATTCTTCGTATCTTTCATCGAGATGGTATTGTACAGCAATTGTAATAAGCGTACTTGATATGAAAACTTTGTTATTTAACTTGCTATATATTTCATATGCTTTTTTTGAATACTTCCGGCTCACACTCTGGTTTTTAATGAGACGTTGTTTAACTAGGCTCATATTATAGTATAAATTAGCCCTTTGTAAGTTCTCTTCCATAGTTAATAATTGATTTGCCTGCTCGTAGTATTCATTTGTTTTAATAAAATCTTGTTTCATATAAAAATAATTACCACATGCTATGTAATAATAGGAAAAATCTTCAGCAAATAATTGATTTGGCCGATTAGGTATTAAATTTATTGCTTGTTGATAAATGGAATCACCTTTTTTTGGTGAGCTAGTACGAGCGTAATAATGGAGTAGTACACCGAAAATCTGTAAAAGAATTGGGAGTGGATGCATTTCCCGAGTATGTAACTCTAAAAAAGAGATTTCACTTTCAGTTAATACATTCGCTTTTTTATATTTGGTAGTAATTGTTGTTATATCTTTCTCAAAATTAGTGCTATTTTGCTCCATGAGATAATCAAGGCTCATATTAAGTTTGGCTGAAACCTTCTCTAAAAAAGAATGAGAAGGTTTTGCCGTTCCATTTTCAACTCGACTTAAATATGGAATAGAACAAATTCCATTTACTAATTCCCCTTGTGTCATTTCGCGATGTATCCGGATTTGACGTATCTTTTCTCCTATTTTCAAAGTATCACCTTTTTCTCCTTCGCTTCTTTTATCCACATCGGAAGTTCATTCAACAAATTGTTATACAACGTTTCATCTGTTGTTTTTTCGATATCGCGAATGTAGAAGAAGTTTGCATTATCAATGAAACGCCCTTCCATTTCGTCTAGCTTTCTAAGAACGTCGAATTTGCCGTTTCCAATTCCAACAAACTGCCAAAAAATCGGTTGGTTAGAAGAGAATACAACCGGTTTTTGGATTCCTTTTTTACAGCCTCCATCGTTAATAAAAATAATAAAGGCAGGCTCTGCGCTTTTTTCTTCAACCGTATATTTTTTTATGATATCTTCCATTACTTGTGGCTCATCATTTCGGCCAAATTTATGAATGGAAGTGTTATTTAAAATATGTTTTTCAACATAACCAGCAAAATCTTTTTCGGTAACGGCTGGTAATCTTGAAAACTCATTATCGTACACCCAAATATCTAATGAATCATCATCATCGAATTGGCTTGCTACAGCAAGAACACGTTCAACAACTTCTTGGACAGTACCGTTTTTATAAAGTGTTCGCATAGACCCAGAAATGTCTAATACGAGCGCAACTTTTGCGACAACGCCTGTTAATTTCTTTTTCTCTAATACAACGCGTACTGCTTCTTTTCTTAAAGTAATTGTACTCAAGTATAATCGCTCCTTTTTTTATCATGTAACAAAGATGCCGGTTCTTGAAGTATGTATAGATTACGCAGTAGGAAGAGAACTATGGACCATTTGAAGTGCTTTACTGACAATTTCCTCCGCTGCATATATACCAATTTCATTTGTTCTTACAATATGGGGTAATAAACTCCCTTGTTTTGTTTCAAGTTCACCATGAAGAGGTGCGATTGCATGATTTGCTCCTTCAAGCATGCATAAATCAAGCAAGGAGTCTCCTGCTGTAATGATGGTTGTTGCCTGGACTTTTTCTTGTACATACTGAACAGCATCCCATTTGTTCACAGGCTTTGGCACAAAATATAATTTTCTGCCTTGCAATGAATGAGTCCATCCTTGTTTATCGAGCCAAGTGGTGAATGAGTGTAATTCGTCGTATGGAATATTGTCACGCTTAATGATGCAGTAGTGAAATAAATCATCAGCTGTTTTTTGTGAAATGACCCATTCTTCATGAGAAATATTTTGAAATTCTGTTAGAACATCTTCTTTTTCCATGCATGCTACTAAGCGCTTTGTTTGTATGTTTTTCCAAGTGCTATCTTGTTTGCCATTGTGAAGAATATTGCCGCCGTTGCTCGTAATCGCATATTCCGGAATGACTTCTGTTTGAAATAACGTAATACGCTGAAACTGCTCAATGGTTCGTGTTGTAACTGGGACGAATTTTGCTTGTAATTGTAGTTCTTTTAATAAAGAGATGGTTTTGTGTGTAATAAAAGAGATCTCTTTCCCATCTAACGTCTCGATAAGCTGAATGTGTTCATCGTCTATAGAAGCGCGAAATGATTTCCGAGAATAAATGAGCGTTTGATCAAGATCACTTGCAAAAATCATGAAGTTTTCCTCCCGAGGGGTTTGATGAGTCCGCAGCACGAATACGTCATATCTTTATAGATTTCTACTGGAACATTTTTTTCTTTTGCTAAAAGTAAAATGTGCTTTAAATCTGGATTGTTTTCACCCTGGATTAAAATTTTCCATGGTACTCGTCTTAGTAAAACACGCGTTGTTTCTCCAACTCCTGGTTTAATTAAGTTTATATTTTCTATTCCAAAATGCTTTTGAATAGAGGCGATGTCTTGCATACCTTGCCAAGATGGTTCTGTATAGGTAGCAATAATGTGTTCTAGTTGCGTTGTTACGTCAGCGCTAATGGAAGGGAATAACGCTGTGATTTTTTCAATAAAGAAGTTAGATAAATCTTCTGTTTCTAGTTCTCGATAATATTTGGCGCCGTGGAAATCATTTGGACCAATATAAGTTTCATTTAAAACAGTGCGGCTGATTAACCCTGATACGGTCGCGTTTAAACAAGCGCTTGGAATGAGAAAATCTTCTCGTGTTCCATATATAGAAGTACAATGGCCCGGATCAGCAAGAACTGCCATGCAGTCTGAAATATATTCATGATTCTTTTCATTAAATGTATGCACAGATTGGCGTAGTTCTTTTTTTATCGCACCTTTTCCAGTCCAGCCATCAATGAACTGAATCGTTTGATTTGGATGGTGCTTCAAAATATAATGAAGGGCATTTTCATCAATGCCGCGCCCCCGAATAATAGAAACGCAATAATGCGGCAAGTCAAGATTATATTGATAACGAATATATCGTTTTATTAAAACACCTATTGGTGTACCGGCCCTCGCTAGTGAAACAAGAACAAGATTCTTTCCTTTCGTTTTTATAATTTGCTCGGCTACTACACCGGCCGCAATGGCTAGCTTACGTTTGTATTGCTCGAGTGAAGCGAAAAATAAATCCATATAAGGTTTAGATGGTTTATATTCAATTGGAAGCATTTCAGAGTAATGTGTGCCCGATTGAATTGCTCGTTCTCTTTCTTCTGTTACGCTTTCTTCTATGACATCACTAATATCTTTTAATAGAAAAATAGCATCCTCTTTCGCATAACTACCGATAAGCTGTAATGTTTTGGGCTCGGTCATATTTCTTCACCCTCACTTTCTACTAAACCTTTAAATGAAACGATATGAATGAGCGGAATAACTGTTTGTAATTGTGTAAGAAGGGGATGGAAAGCATCTTCCTGTAAATCACGCTCTATAAAAAGAAAGACTTCATCGTAGTCCCCAGGCTGGATATTATAAAAATAACTTGTAACTGCTTTATCTTCAGGGCTTTCATAGGGAAAATGACTGTGAATAGCGTATTGTACATCACCCGCGTAAGGATGAATAGGACTTCGTGTTGTTGATTGATAGGAAATGTTTTCTCCCATTTCAGCTGCGATTCGCATTGGAAGATACATAAACTCGCCAGTTCCTAAGCAGAGTGTCTGTTGACCTTTTCGATTTTTCTTTAAATCATGACCAATCTTTTTAGCAAAAGAGTGGATACACTTTTGATCATCGGATGAAATGCCAAAACGTCCTGTGTAGTTTATGTAACTGACATCATGGTTTATAGATGTATAAGGTAAAATAGGACATGAAATCATATGTTTTTCTATCTTAGACTCTATTGATTTATAGGATGTTTCATCATGTGAAGAAGAAGTAGTAACAGGACTACCAATTACGTCGATTGAACCGCTTAATAGAGAAATCACATGAATCGTAATATCAAGTTCTTGCTCGAGTTCTGTAAATTGTTTTCGATGCGCATCTGAGCGCCAATCTAATAAAGAAGCAATAATATATTCTTTTCTTGGAAACTTTTCTTGAATAGATCGAATGATATTAAGTGCGGTTTTTCCTGTTGTCATTTCATCATCCACAAGGACGATGGGCTGTTCATTTTGAAAATAGCTTTTGTCCACATAGCAACGATGTGATGTTGCGTGAGAATGTTCCTCTTCGAATGTAATGATAGGATCGATTTGTGAGATCATCTCCCTTGTTGTATGAACATATTTTGCATTTTGAAAACATTGAAACATCGAGTGGCCTAATGCGGTAGCTGTTTCTGCAAATCCGATAAATAATACTTCTTTTTCTAGAGGGAATTGATACTGGAGAATTGCCTCTAGCTCATTATTGGTACTGTCTTTAGAAGAAATCAGGTTAAGAATTTCTTTTTGATATGGATGATTTGTACGATGTAGCACTTCCATATATCTTGCGGCAAGAGCACAGCCTCCAGCTAAAGAGATTGCAGGTAGAACAGGAAGATGTTTTCCTAAAATGGTACTCACAAATAAAAAGCCGCGGTTCTTATTCATTCTTGCGGCCATTTGAAACAGTTGATCTGGCGATAATAAATATGGATTATGTAGCACATCTATATAAACTGTTATTTTATTTAAAATGTGGTACGTGTACGTTTTGTTTTGACTTTTCGGTAAGGAGATCGAAGAAAGTTTGTTGTTCATGTAGCACCCCATAAATATTAGATTTCAGAAGTGTTTTACGCGCCCAATTATAATGTGGCTTCACTTCATTCATTTTGTTAGAAAAGCTGCTTTTCATAACGCCGTTATACGTCTGAGCACCTTCGAAAATAGCTTTTGCATCTAAATAATCTTCTAGTGTTACAACGTGCAAGGCTTGTACGAGTTTAATGTGAGAAGGATGAATCACCGTTTTTCCAATTAATCCATTTGCTTGATCGAGCAATACTTCATGAATGAGCCCGTCCTCATAACGATGAAGCATTTCCTCACGCATTGTTACTCCAGCGCTTCCGAATGATTTACGGAACGGTGTTTGCCGAAGCTGTGGTTTTAGTACGCGCTGCTTGTTTCCGAAGTACTCCCACACAGGACCAGATATAACGTATTCATCTGCCTTTCTAGAAAAAATATTGATAATATCAGAAATACAATCACGAATAACAGCAATATCATAGATTGTCGTATCTTTATTTCGGCGAATGCCAAATATGCCAGAAAAGTCGGTGGCACCAATTCGTACGTTCAAAATGAAAGTGCGATAAGAATCTAGGATTGCTTTAATTGCTAGTAACGTATCAATACGAGTTTCTTTATAAATAATTTCAGGAGACTCTAAAATAGGCATCCCGTAAAGTGAAAGTGAATATGTTTCGTTTATATCCTGTAGTTCATGAATGTAAGACATTCCGTTCGCAGGTGTGAATTTAGGAAAGACAAAACCGCTCATACAATGAACGGCGCTACCTAGTTCATGAATGAGTGAACGCATCTGTTTCGGTTCACGAATCCGGATAAAGAGAAGTGGCACGTCTGATGGAAGAAGCCTGTTTGCATCAATCATATGAGCCAGTAGTTGCATTTGTATGACGACATTTTGCTCGGCAAGTTTCACATCTCCATCACTAATGGAATCTTCTAAACAAAGTACGATTGATGTAGCACCTTCGTGCTTTTTCGCGGCAATATCCACTGCAATTGTATTCTTTGTACCAGGTGTGTATAGAGTAGCACCTAATGCGTAAGCCAATTGTTCTTTTGTGATATCTTTGGAAAAGCTTATTGGCTCTTGATAGAAAAGTTTTTTCTTTTCTTCAGAAGACAGATAGGAAAAATGCTTCAAGTTGTCACCACCTTATTTTGAACCTGCGACCCAGTTCATGTTCCATTTGTAATGCCGATCCATTTCTAGGTGCCCTCTAAAATATTTCACAAGCTTTTGTACTTTGAATGTCTCATCATTTACATTTTCGAGCATTGCAATTGCACATGTGTTGAAACCGTTACGGTGCTCATCCATTTTTACAATAATATCTGGGCCGTTTTCCTGTTTTAATGTGACAATACCATCAACCTGTGACCAGTTAGCTACACCTTCATAAATATAAGAGAAAATTAATATTCTTTTTATTTCATGAATCATGTCTCCGTTAATACGTAAATTTTCTCCTTTATTTGAAGCACCAGTGCGATCGTCTTGATCTAAGTGAATGTAAGGCTCGTTATAAAATGAACCAAATATATTTCCAAGTGGTTGTACAACGCCTTTCCAACCGTCTTTAAATTCAAACAAACAGCCTAAATCTAAATCTATTTGAGGGGAGCTATTTGCAGTTAAGGATGAAAAAAATCCTTTTTGTTTTGGTGTACTTTGTTTACCCCAGTTTAAGTTCACTGCAATTTCGCCAAGAGGCTTGTCCGTTTTTTGTAAGTTGATCGTATCTCCAGACTTCTTTAATTCAATTTTAGAAAGGTTAATACTTTTTGAAATAGGAGAAGGTGCAGCGGTTGCC
Organism: Bacillus sp. IT-79MI2; assembly: GCF_949768135.1. NCBI lineage: Bacteria > Bacillati > Bacillota > Bacilli > Caryophanales > Bacillaceae > Bacillus > Bacillus sp. IT-79MI2. Next base: position 26,996 of record NZ_CATKPV010000052.1, read on the forward strand.
TTTGCAAAAAAATCAGGTGGTGTATGGGATAAACCAAATTGTTTAGAAAGTTCGATAAGCCCGCCTTGCACACCGCGACCGATGGCATCAAATTTCCATTCTCCTTTGTAACGATAGACTTCACAGGCGATTAGTGCAGTTTCGGATGAGAATTGTTCTTCCAGATTATAGCGGAACATTTCGTCATTGTTTGCGGAGTTTAGAATGCGGACGTAAGAGTGAGCTATTTGTCCAAATGTTTGCAGACGAGTTTGTGCTTCGTGAATCGTAATAGTGAAAATAATACGTTCAATATGAGATGGAAGTTTGGAAAGGGAGATGGAAATTTCCTCGTCATCGCCAGATCCAGCTCCTGTACGATTGTCTGATGAAAGTGTAATCGCATCTTGTAAAGCAGATTGCTGTTTATAAAATATAATATGGTCTGTTGTTGTTAAGCGTCCATTTGCATCTAATAAAAAAGCAGCCGCATCTAAATCGAATGCATGTGAATTTGAATTTGTAGGAAGATTCCAGCCGAGACCTATTTTTATATGAGTTAATGTAGGATTTGTTTTTGTTAAATCTACCTTTTGTCCTTTACATAACTGTAGGGGCATTTTGATTTCACCTCATTTAGAATAGTTAATCCAATCGTAACATGCTAAGAAAAGTTTTCCAATTTAGTATTTTAAAAAATTACAAACTTTTCAAAAACAAAGTGAGATAATAAGATAAATGTAGAAATTTGTTAGGAAATTGTTTTTTTGAAAGGAAGAAGAAAAATGAATATACACAAACTAACAGAGGCAGAAGCAAAAGAAATCAATACATGGCAGTATGAGGAACTATATTCGTTATACAGCTTTTCAGGCAGTGAAGAGACAATAGAAGAACTATTAGATGGTACATATTATGGCTGTTGTAATGAACATGGAGAATTAATAGGTTATTTTTGTTTTGGTGAAAACGCACAAGTGCCAGGGGGAAGAGATGCGGAGTTATACGTGGGAGAAGATACTGTAGATATTGGGCTTGGAATGAAGCCAGAGCTAACGGGGCGGGGGCTGGGGAAAGCCTTTTTGCAAGCTGGAATAGATTTGGCGGAAGAGCAAATCCAACCGGATAGACTTCGTTTAAGTGTTGCAGGTTTTAATAAACGTGCAATAAGGTTATATCAACAGGTAGGTTTTGTAGCAGAAAAAACTTTTGATGATAGAGGAAGAGAGTTTATTTTGATGACATATTCCTGTAGGAAGAAGAGAAACTGAAGAATTGATACAATAGGAAAAAGACTGATTGTTATCAGTCTTTTCATATATCATTTAACAATTGGTATTTATGAATCTAATAAAAGAATGCAGTTGAGTGGGGATGTTCTTTCATAATTTTTGTATGGATGGTTTGAATGATAAGCTATTATTTTTTCTACGATCTAATTTTTCTAGGGCCGACAATTAATTTGATTGCTGTACTTTTCTCGTTATTGATGGTGATATCTGTAAATGCTGGAATGAGAACAAGGTCAATGCCGCTAGGAGCTACGAATCCTCTTGCAATAGCAACGGCTTTAACCGCCTGATTTAAAGCACCAGCTCCAACTACTTGAATTTCTGTACTACCTTTTTCTCTTAATACACCGGCAATGGCACCTGCAACCGAATTGGGATTGGATTTTGATGATACTTTTAAAATATTATCCATATAAGTTGCTCCTCCTGTTATTGAATCATTTTTTTTATTACTGAAAGGAATGTAATTCGCATATCTTTAACTAATATTCAGATCCCAATCAAACAGAACCATTAAGTTTATTCATTCGCTACTTTTTAGACTATTCCTGTTTATTCGTGTAAATAAAAAAATAATAGGTGTATGAAAAAATCTTGAAAAGAAAGAAAAACATAACGGACCATGATTTTTTCACATGGTCCGTTATGCTTTCTATAACATTTTCAGCTGAAAGTATTACGTAAAATTATGCTGACTATTGTTTTACTTTATTCCCCATGCTCCGCACGATGTGCCAAACGACTAGAAGCGGCAGCGGCAATACCGCCAACAATGTCATCAAGGAATGTATGGATTTTCCCAGTTGATTTATCATTTAAGTATTCTAAAATACCTGGTTTTAATTTATCGATATATCCAAAGTTTGTGAAGCCGATAGAGCCATACACGTTTACGATAGAAAGTGCGATGACTTCATCAATTCCGTACAATCCTTCATCCCGTTTTACGATATCTTGTAATGGTTCACTTAACATTCCTTTTTCGGCAAGGACATCTAATTCAATTCCTGTAATGAGTGCATTTTGTACTTCGCGTTTGGATAATACACGTTCTACGTTGTAACGACATTCTGACATCTCTAAATTTGGATGGTATTTCTTTTGAAGAAAATGAACAAGCTCCGCAATATCATCGATTGTTACACCACGTTCTTGTAGAAGTTGTAATGCTCTTTCTTGTAGTTGATTTGATTCTTTCATGTTATCACCTTTTTTTCTTTTTATTATTTGTATACGTTTTACTGCTTTATCATGTGCATAGGAATGAAAGGCGAGCACAAGCTCATATATATAAAGAAAAACCATAGGTGGCGACTATGATGATTCAGCATATTTATGAGCATTATCAAATGCATGTCAAAGAATTAATCCCCCTTGGCCCCTATAAAAGCTTTTGGATTCGCAATAAAATTTATGTACTTCTTCCGATTGGAAATATGGAGGAAGATGTACTTGTTGAAATGAAAAAATTAAGCGATTATATGAACCAGCAAGGGGATATTACTGTTGCGACTTTCGTCCCGACGGTGCACGGTTACTATGTAAGTGAGATAGAAGAAAAAAATTACTGTTTATTAAAAGGTATGCGTTTGCTTGAACGACATGCTACTTCGTTAGGTAGTGAGCTTTCCTTATTCCATAAACGAGGCGCTTTTTTTCCAGAAGAAATAGAACAATTAAGTCGCATTGGTGAATGGAAGTCGTTGTGGGAAAAAAGGCTCGATCAATTAGAGCGATTTTGGCAATCACAACTTATGAATCAGCCATCAGATGTATTTGATCAACTATTTATTGAGTCTTTCCCATACTATTTAGGCATTGCTGAAAATGCCATTCAATATGTTGTTGATACAGAAATAGATGATACACCTCAGCTTGCCGATGCAGCAACAATCTGTCAAGAACGCTGTACCCCTTTATTATGGCAGCAAACTAATAAATTAAAAATCCCCATCGATTGGGTATATGATCATCCAAGTAGAGATTTGGCGGAATGGATTCGATATGTATCGATGGAAAAGAAGAAAGATTGGGAACAAACAATTTTTCAGTTTGTAACGGATTATGAGAAAAATTATGCACTTTCTTCTTTTGGCTGGCGTCTATTATTTGCGCGTCTTCTCTTTCCACTTCGCTACTTTGAAACGGTAGAACAGTACTATCTGACGGGAAATGAAGAACAAAAAAGTATGTATCGAGATCGCTTAGAAGACATTTTACACGATGTGAACCGTTCAGAGCAATTTATGAAGCATTTTTATGAATTTCTTCGCTTGCCTGTTGATAAGCTCGGAATTCGAAAGTTGGATTGGTTATCTTAATACGAATTTACAAAAAAGAGACCATAGTGGTCTCTTTTTTTGTAAATTATCCAGTGGAAGCAATTCTAAGCGAGCCGCTACCGCTTTAAATTTAAAATACTTGTTCTACTTCGATAACGCCTGGTACTTCTTCAAGTAGTGCGCGTTCGATACCAGCTTTTAATGTGATTGTAGAACTTGGGCAGCTACCGCATGCACCCATAAGGCGTAGTTTTACAATACCTTCTTCAATATCTACTAATTCAACGTCACCGCCATCACGAAGTAAGAACGGACGTAATTTATCTAATACTTCTAGTACTTGTTCTTGCATATTTGGGTTTTCCATTTTTATCGACTCCTTTCATCCATTTTATTATAATCAAGATACAGGGGAAAATCTATTTTTTCTGTTTTTGTTTTATTGTCGAAATATTGTATCATGTTTACAATGTGTTTTTTCAGTATAGAGGACAAGAATTAAGCTTGTAAAGAGATGTGCTTATGAGGAAAGTCACCGAATCGTACTGTTAGAACAGAGAAGTGGGGGAGAAATAATGGTAAATGTTCAAGTATATGGGGCAAAAGTAATTTGTGCGAGCTGCGTTGGAATGCCGTCTTCGACTGAAACATTTGAATGGCTACAAGCGGCAATTGGTCGTAAATATGAAGGTCAAGATGATAAATTTAAGTTTGAATACGTTGATATTCAAGAAGAGCAAGAAGATGCAGAAAAGCAAGCTTTCGTAGAGCGTGTAATTGAAGAGGATTTATTTTATCCAGTTGTTCTTGTAAACGGTGAAATCGTTGGAGAAGGGAATCCTCGTTTGAAGGACGTATATGAAGAAATCGAGAAATATTTATAATACAAAAAAGTCTTTGCGGTAGCAAAGGCTTCTCTTATATGTTTATGTGGAAAAAATAACCTTTATAGGTAATCTTATCAAGGGGGTATGCGTGTGAAAGGGGTAGTGAAACATAGACTTCCAGAAGAAGTAAAGGTCTTAATGGAGCGATATGTGATTGGATTACAAGATATTTTTTTAAACGAACAATTAATTGGAGTATATGTATATGGTTCAATTGCATTAGGAGCATTTCATTTAGAAACGAGTGACGTTGATTTTGTTACAGTAACGAGAGAGTCGGTCAGTGAAACCCAGAACATACAAATAATTGAGTTACACAAAAAATTGAGTAAAAGCATGTTAGGAAGACGAATGGACGGTATGTATATTCCACTTGCTGATTTAGGGAAATACAATGAGGAAATGCTGCAGTATGTCTATTGTGCAGATGGAAAAGCTCACACAGGACATTGGGATGTGAATGCTGTAACGTGGTGGACGTTAAAAAATCAAGGGATTACTGTAATTGGGGAGGAAGCAAGTAAGCTTCCGTTTCAGACGCCATGGAGTGATGTGGTAGAAACGATGAAATATAATGTAGAACAGTACTGGAGTAAAAAAGCATCACGGCCATATTTATTTTTAATTGAAGAATGGGTAGAATCAGCTGTTGTAACGATGGGACGCATTTTGTATACATTAGAGCATAAAATAATTGTTTCAAAAGATGAGGGATTACAATATATGATGAGGGCGTCTAGTGAAAAATGGATGCCTTTGTTACAAGAGGTAGAGCGGATGCGTCATAATAAGAGAGCAAAACGAATGATTTCCATTTGGAAGCGGGCAGATATGACGAAGAAGTATTTGCTTAGTGGGATAGAGGAGTGCCGGAGGAAATGGGAAGGATAAAAAAGCAGCCATACTACAAATAGTATGGCTGCTCAGTTTGTAGATAAAGGGATTTGTTAGTGCTTAACGTACACACTACTTAGCTACTCATTATTATGCTGTGGAAGTATTCTCGTCTTTACGTACTTCGAAAAACTCATTTTTGCACAGGTATTTAAAAATTCTTTGTGTAACTTGTTCTTCTTGATCTAGCAAGAAGCGATGATCAAAAGCATAGAAGGATTGTCCCTGAATTAGTTTAACATAATACATAACCGATACCTCCATTATAGAACGATACAAATCTAAAGATTTATTACTATAATATCCTTAAATTGGATTAATATACCAGGTGTGTTAATCAGGGATTCTATATAAACCCATCTTGATTTTCCAACATATAAAACGCGGCTATGGAAACAAAAGCGGATCTCCACTCGTTTACTCCCTTTGTTTTAACATGGCATGGGGCAGGGAAAGGCCCTAACCGCTTCTATGCATGGCTAGATGCTCTCTCCCATCTAAAGATTAGGTTTTATTCCGGTTTTTCAATTTGTACTTACATATTCATATCGTATCAAAAAAGGAGAAAAATAGAAAAAAACAAGAGCGATAAGCTCTTGTTTTTTAACCATTATGATATTTATACATCCAAAGGATACCCGACTTGAGAAGTCTAGGAACTCGTCCCATTAATGGTTGATTTGCTAATAATCCGAATCCGTGTTTCTTACCGAGAGAACCGAGAACACCTTTTAATTTAATAACAGGTAGTTCATCAGGAAGGGGCTCATTGTTCCAACGTTTTAATAATATTTGGACAATTTGTTCACCTTGGCCCTCAGCAAGCTGTGCAGATGGGGCATGTGGAAGAGAAGCGCAATCTCCTACAACATAAACATGCTCATCATTTGGAATATTATGATATTTTGTTAATACAATCCGACCACTACTATCTTGTTCAACTGGAAGGTTTCGAACAACTTCGTTTGCTTGAATACCAGCTGTCCATACGATTGCATCACATTGAAGCGGTTCGTCATGGTTGTACACAACGTTTGGTTCTACTTTCGTAATGTTAGAGTTTCGTATAATTGTAACATTATGCTTTACGAACCACTCTTCTACGTATCTACTTAATTTTTCTGGGAACGGGAATAAAATGCGATCTTTTCGATCAAATAAGTAGATCTTTAAATCAGAACGGCTTTCACGAAGTTCACTTGCAACTTCAACACCGCTTAAACCAGCACCGACAACAGCGACCGTTGCGTTTGGTTCTAAACTATTTAATTGTTCATACGTTTTACGAGTTTGTTCAATTGATTGAAGGCTATGTGTATATTCCTTCGCCCCCGGAACATTATGATACTTGTCTTCGCAGCCAAGACCGATAATTAAGTCATCATATTCGACAACTTCACCGCCATCGAGATGAACGGCTTTGTTTTCAATGTCAACATTCGTTACAGTGCCATATTGAATGTTGAGACGCGGGTGTTCTGGAAACGGAATGCGAATATGTGTTTCTGAAATTGTACCCGCTACTAATGCGTAATATTCTGTTTTAAAACAGTGGTATGGTACTTTGTCGATTAATGTCACTTGGACATCATCTGGGAGTTGATTGTTTGGAAGAAGCCGTTGTAGAATTCTCATTCCACCGTAGCCGCCACCCAGTAATACGAGGTGTTTCATGATGGATTACCCCTTTTCTGTTGAAATATCCCCTAATCATACAATTATATATTGAAAAAATATTTTGACTTTACTCACTCAAATTATATCGAATTTGTGAACAAATAACAATGCATGAATGTGTACTCTGTTGTACAATAAGAAGAAAAGTGGACAAACTGTTTTAATTTGTATGCTGGAAAATCAATATGTAGATAAAAAAACGATAGAAACCCTTTCTTTTAGGTTGGAGAGAGCGTCCGCCGATGGATAGAAGCGGTCAGTGCCTTTGTTGGCTCCATGCGGTGTGAAACCAGAAGGATGAAATGAGTGGGGATCTTTTTTTGTTTTCATAGCAGTAGTTTGTATGCTGGGAAATCAATATGTAGATAAAAAAACGATAGAAACCCTTTCTTTTAGGTTGGAGAGAGCGTCCGCCGATGGATAGAAGCGGTCAGTGCCTTTGTTGGCCCCATGCGGTGTGAAACCAGAAGGAGGAAATGAGTGGAGATCTTTTTTTGTTTTCATAGCAGTGAACTGTATGTTGGGAAATCAACATGGATTTATATAGAGAAGATCTTTTGATTCGAAATGAAACAGTAAAGTAGCTAAATATTTTATTAGGTGTAATTAAAACAACAAGAAACAGCTTAGTTTTCATATTATAGATTTATTTTTTGGAGATACAGGGGGGATTGTTTTGATTAAGCCATTAATCGAATTTTGTGTAGGTAATCTTGCGAGTGGCTCACAAGCAGCGCTAGAAAAATTTGAAAAAGATCCAAATTTAGATGTTATGGAGTACGGTTGTCTGGGATATTGTGGCATTTGTTTTGAAGGGCCTTTTGCACTTGTAAACGGGGAAGTCGTACAAGGTGCAACGGTAGAAGAGCTTGTGAAAAATGTATACGATTATTTAGATGAAAACCCAATGTTTTAAGGCGTTGCATATAAGCAACGTCTTTTTTATCATTTTAACCGAGAAGACTCCCTCCTCTAAACGAAGTGAAGGTGGGGGAGTTCAATTGTTTCACCAGAGTAAAAATTCTTTTAGAGGAAATGCTAACAAAGAATTTGAACTTTAGAGGTGACAGAATGAATATTATTTGGGGATTCGGTGGAATAATCGTTATTCTTTTAATTGGTTATTTACTTTCAAATAATAAAAGAGCAATCTCGCCGCGTACTGTATTTGGTGGACTCGCAATTCAGTTATTATTTGGCTTTATCGTATTAGAGTGGGATGTAGGGCGAATGGTTTTAGAGAAGGTAACGCAGTTTGTGCAAAAGATTATGGATTTTGCGAATGCTGGTATTTTATTTTTATTCGGTAGTTTAGGGGACCCAACGAAAACAACTGGATTCGTATTTGCGTTTCGGGTGCTGCCAATTTTAATTTTCTTATCATCGGTTATTGCTGTTTTATATTATTTAGGAATTATGCAATGGATTGTTCGAATTGTCGGTGGTGCACTAGCAAAGCTACTAGGGACTAGTCAATCCGAATCGTTATCTGCAACAGCGAATATCTTTTTAGGACAGACAGAAGCTCCGCTTGTGATTCGACCATACATGCCACGCCTGACAAAGTCAGAGCTGTTTGCGGTGATGGTGGGAGGATTAGCATCTGTATCAGGCTCAACGCTTTTTGGATATGCTGCGCTTGGCGTGCCGCTTAAGTTTTTATTAGCGGCAAGCGTTATGGCGGCACCTGCTGGACTTGTTATGGCAAAATTATTGTTTCCAGAAACAGATAAGCCAGAAGTACATAATAAGCATGAAGACGATGATAAAGATGGTGACAAAAAACCAGCAAACGTCATCGATGCCGCAGCGCGCGGAGCAGCTGATGGATTATCACTTGCTTTAAATGTTGGGGCAATGTTAATTGCTTTTATTGCCATCATCGCTCTTTTGAATGGAATTGTTGGTGGGATTGGTGGTCTTTTCGGTTATCCAGATCTATCACTACAACTTATATTAGGATATATTTTTTCACCGCTTGCGTTTGTCATTGGTGTACCGTGGGCAGAAGCCATTACAGCTGGAAGTTTTATTGGAGAAAAGTTAATTTTAAATGAGTTTGTAGCGTTTACTGATTTTGCTCCTTATATGGGGAAACTTTCAGAGAAAACAATGGCAATGATTACCTTTGCACTTTGCGGATTTGCGAATCTATCTTCTGTTGCCATTTTACTTGGGGGACTTGGGGGAATGGCGCCAACCCGTCGTAGTGATATTGCGAAATTTGGAATAAAGTCAATTGTAGCTGGAACACTTGCTAACTTATTGAGCGCTGCAATTGCAGGAATGTTTGTGTGAAATAAAAAAAGGCCCTTTCCGAGAAGGGCTTTTTTCTTACACAATTTGTGTAAGAACGGCTCTTATATAAAAGCCATCAAAACGTTGTCAAATATGAGAAACGGGGGACGTTCTTATTGTGTTCCAAAAGCATGCATTTTATACTTAAAACAACAAATTTTTTTTGGAGTGAATGAGGATGAACAAATTTTCTTTTACAAAAATGCATGGTCTTGGGAATAGCTATATATATGTAAATATGTTTGAAGAGCAAATTCCAGAAGAGGAACTATCTCTTGTAGCGGAAAAAGTGTCGAATATCAACACTGGAATTGGCGCAGATGGAATGATTTTAATTTGTCCGTCTGAAGTAGCACCAGTAAAAATGCGCATGTTTAATAATGATGGGTCAGAAGGAAAAAGCTGTGGGAATGGACTGCGTTGCGTAGCGAAATATGCGTATGAGCATAAACTAGTAGAAGAGACCGTTTTTACAATAGAAACAATGGCTGGAATTGTAACGGCTGAAGTGACAGTAGAAGACGGTATCGTTACATTAGCTAAAATTGATATGGGAGCACCTCGTGTAACTCGTGCAGAGTTACCGATGCTTGGCGAGGGAGAAACACCGTTTATTCGTGAAGACTTCCTATACAATAATCATCGCTATGCGTTTACTGCTGTTTCAATGGGAAATCCGCATGCGGTCATTTTTGTTGATGATGTGGAAGAAGCTCCGCTTACAACATTAGGACCGGTACTTGAGACACATGAAATGTTCCCGGAACGCGTAAATGTTGAATTTATTGAAATTGTGAATGACAATGAAATGAACTTCCGCGTTTGGGAACGCGGATCAGGTGTAACGCAGGCGTGTGGAACAGGAGCATGCGCAGCAGTTGTGGCAGCAGTGTTAAATGAAAAAATGAAGCGTGGTGAAGAAATTACGGTTCATTTAGCAGGTGGCGATTTAATGATTGCTTGGACAGAAGAAGGAAACGTTTTGATGAAAGGTCCAGCAGAAGTAATTTGCCGCGGAGTGTATGAGTACAAGATAGAAGCGTAAAGATGTATAATAGAAAGATAGAAGAAAGGAAGGTGGATTTCATGATTGATGTAACAAAACAAGCAGCATTTCAAATTAAAGATATGTTAAAAGATGCTGAAGATGGGGAGAAATACGTTCGCCTTGCTGTGCATGGCGGTGGATGTAGCGGTCTTTCTTACGGTCTAGGATTTGAAAGAGAACCAAATGAAGACGACACAGTTCTTGAGTTTTTCGGTGTTGAATTTGTTATTGATAAAGAAAGTGCTCCGATTGTAAAAGGAGTAAAAATTGATTACAAGCAATCTATGCTTGGCGGCGGGTTCACAATCGATAACCCGAATGCAATCGCATCATGCGGATGTGGATCATCTTTCCGTACGGCGTCGAATGCTGGTAAGCCGGAAGAGTGCTAATGTAATGCTTTTCGTATCGAGATATGATTGAGTTTTGCAGACTTAATCAAACGCTTATTTAATTCGCTATAAAGGAAAAGAGTGTCCGAAGACGGACGCTCTTTTTTTATTAAATTCACAAAATGTTCAAACAAATAGGTCTAAAAACTCGGAAGTTATAGTATTCTTGAATTAAGAATAATTTTTCGACAAATAAAGACAAAAAATTTATGGTGATTGGAAAATTTTATTTTATATCTGTGATTGCACAGACAATAAGGAGAAATGATTATGGCGAACAAACATTGTAAATTACTTCATAAATCGTTTAAAGAATTGGTACAAGAAAATAAACAAAAGATATTGAATGATAAACAAGAGATGGAAAAAATTGAACAACGTATTGAACAACGTTATACAATTAATAAATCGGCTTCCTAATTAGGATACGAAAACTTTGTTGATATACAAAAAAGAAGATAATCGACTAGTTGCAGTAGTTGATTATCTTTTTTGTTTTTTCAGTGCTTAATCTTACAAAAGTGTAATATTCATGTCATGTTTTTGAATTTCTCCTCAAGCAAAAAGAGATTATGATAACAACATAATAAAAAACACATGAGGTGAATGACGTGAAAAGATATATTGCACTTTTTAGTATTTTAGTTGTATTTGCTAGCCTTCTAGTTGGTTGCGATTTGAACCGTATGGGAAAAGATGAGTACTACGTTCAAATTACAGTTGATGGAACGGAAAAGACAGGTAAAGCTGATGATGGTCGCACATACAAATCATTTGAGTATAAATTACCTGCATTCGATAAAGAAGGTAAAGAAAAAGAAATGGAATTTACAGCTAATAAGAACCTTCGTAAAGAAGCATTTTTACGCGTATATTATTCTGATAAAAAAGGTGTAACAGCTTGGGAAGAAGTAAAGAAAGACGAGCTTCCTGCAAAAGTGAAAGGAAAATTAGGCGTGAAATAATGAAGAAGGATTTGACCTCTAGGTCAAATCCTTTATTTGTTTTCAAAATCTTCTTCTGAAATTACTGTAAAGCCATGTCGTCTAAACAATGCTGTTGTCACACCGTACCCCTCTTGTTTATTTCCGTTAAATTCTCCTGTATAAATAGTAGAACTACCACAAGACGGACTTCGCTCTTTTAAAATGATATATTCGGGATTTAAATCTTTTATTTTTTCCAAAGCTTGATAAGCTCCTTGAACAAAAAATTTTGTTACATCGTTCCCGTCTTTATCCATCACCTTTGCTTTACCATCTAGTACATCGTCCCCATTGCCGCCGATGATTTCTGCTGATGGACGGGGGGTAGGTAAACCTCCCAATACTTCTGGGCAAACAAGGACGGTTTCCTCTTTCTGTAATAGCTCTTCTATTGCTGAGATTAGGTTGTCATTTCCGTCATAACGACAAGCAATGCCAGCTAAGCATGTACTAATTATAATCATGTTTTTCACCTCAGATCATTAGGGGATCTCTTATATATAATTTAACGGAAACATATGGTGAATTTCAAAGTAAAGAAAGATGTAATATATATTTCGTAATAATCTTACAATTCAATCATATATATGGACCTTTAAAAAACATTTAATTTAATAGATTTACTTGGCAAAATGGTACAGAATATATTTTTTTTGGAAAAAAATGAAAAAGATGATTATTACATCTTTACTTTCTACTGCGCTATTCATTCTAGTTATTGCTCATGCAGAAGAAAACAAGGCGATTCAACATGCTACTGCTTCTAAAATTACGGATGTAAGTAATGCCAGCCAAGCTAAAGGCTGGGTACAACAAAATGGAAGCTGGTATCACCTCGACTTTTATGGGAAAATGGTAACAGGTGAAAAATTTATTGATAACAACTGGTACTATTTTAATGATAACGGTGTTTGGATTTGTTAATTATAAGTAATAGTCTTTATCGATAAGTAAAGCAGGCCGCGGGATTAAATACGACCTGCTTTGTTTTTTATGCTTTCAAAGCATCAAAAATGAGAGATTTCTATCATTTCATGAAAACATATAGCGCATTTTAGAACGCTATCAAACTTGTATAATTTTAAAAAATTATCTAGTAATTTGTTTATAACAATCTATAGCTCATAACCATCTGTTTATTTATTTGTATATATATTACAAAAAAACATTTAATTTGTTAGATAAAATTGGTAAAATAATATAAACTATCTATTTTGAAAAGGGGAAAGAGAATGAAAAAGGGAAATAAAATGAAAAAGATGATTGCTACTTCTGTACTTTCTACTGCACTATTAATTCCAGCTATTGCTCATGCAGAAGAAAACAAGACGATTCAAAATTCTACTGCTACTCCTAAAGTTGCAAGTGTAAGTAAGGCTACTCAAGCTCAAGGGTGGGTAAAACAACAGGGTAAATGGTACTACTATAAAAATGGGAAAAAGGTAACAGGTTGGTCATCTATTGGTGGTAAATGGTACTACTTTAGCTCTTATGGAACTATGCAAACAGGCTGGGTTTCCATTCAAGATAAAAAAACAGGGAAATATACATATTACTATCTAAATGAAAGCACGGGAGCAATGCACACAGGTTGGACGAAAGTTAATGGCTCTTGGTATTTCTTAAATAATAATGGAGTAAAACAAACAGGCTGGCTATCTACTGGCGGAAAATGGTATTACCTTGGCAGTTACGGAATTATGGAGACAGGCTGGATTTCATTCAAAGATAACAAAACAGGAAAATATACGTATTACTATCTTGATACAAACACTGGTGCTATGAAAACAGGTTGGGCGCAAATTAATGGCTCTTGGTATTTCTTAAATAATAATGGGGTAAAACAAACAGGCTGGCTATCTACTGGCGGAAAATGGTATTACCTTGACTCATACGGCGGAGAAATGAAAACTGGAAGAGTTTCTATAAACAAGGTATATTACCACTTCGATAACACTGGTGCTATGCAAACCGGTTGGCAAAAATCGGGCAATTACTGGTACTACTTTAACCAAAATGGATCAGAACACAGAGGTTGGTTAAAACTTGGTGGAAGCTGGTACTACCTCGATGCTTCTTTTGGTGATATGAGAACAGGCCCGGTATTTATTGATAACAAATGGCACAAGTTCAATAGTAACGGTGTTTGGGTTGGTTATTGGTAAGAAATAGTCCTTATTGATAAACAAGACAGGTCGCATAATTGAATGCGGCCTGTTTTTTTGTTTTACGTCTCCAGTTCATCAAGAATTTTAAAAATAAATCGCCCATTCTGCTTTATCGCACCTATTTATATATGGGGTGATAAAAATGGGAACTTTCTATCATTTAATGAAAACATATAGCGAATTTCAAAGTAAAGAAGAGTTTAATACATACCAGCAGCAAATTTTAATCTGTTATCAAGCAAACATAAATAAAACGGACTTTTTAGTGATTCGTTTTTTAGGGAGATATGCGATTAATGAAAAGCAAAAAACAGTTGGAGTTGCTTGTCCGTTAATGGCAACAATTGCGACCAAAATAGGAAAAAGTATTCGTACGGTGCGTCGCTCTGTTGCCAAACTGGAGGAACTCGGGATTATTGAGCGGATTCCTACGAAAGAAAGATATAAGCGCGGGGGATATAGTGCGAACTTATATGTATTTCGTAAAGCAGCTGTTGACCGTATGGATGACCGTATGAAAATGACCGCATGTGAAAAGAGCGTACATGTAGAGGGGCGTAAGAAGGAAGAGGTGTCAGAAAAGGAGGAAACTATTCTTTTTAAAAACTTTTCTCAAGTACAAAAGAAAAGAGAAACGTATGAACTTGATGAAACATATTGTCGTCATGATATTCCAATTGCATTTGTAGATGCAATTGTTCCGATGTCGAGAAATCCACAAACGATTAATTTGCTTTGGAGTAAGGTGGAACTTGCTTATAAAAAGAGTGGTTTATTAGAACAAGGGGTATTTTTTGAGCAATTGATTACGGATGAGGAGACTTGTACGCAACTTATCTGTCGTACGAAAAGTGTGGTAAGAGCGTATAAATGTGGAGAGATTCGTAAAGATGTTAGAGCACTCTTGTATAGTACGATGCGAGCTCTATTTTTAGATGTTGGGTTAGAATGGGGGGCGGCTATAAGAAGGAGCAGGAAGGTGACCTTATTTGATCCATTCAAAAAAGAGTCATGCATATGACACATGACTCCCCTTGATTAATCGAATTTTCGTACAACAGGAACGCGAATCGCAATAAATAATACAAAGACAATCACTGCGATTGCGCCGCTTTTCATAATCGTCACAATCGGAATACCAGCTGCAAGTGCGAGTGATGTGAATGCATAGGAAAGCGGGATGAAGCCCATAGATGATAGCATCAGCAAGCTCATGACGCGCCCCATCATTTCTTCTTTGACAGTAGATTGAATCATCGCCATTAACGGAACGATAGCCATGGCAATTGTAATGCCGTAAAATACGCCTGCTAATAATGCTTGCCAAAGTGCTGTGCTGAAGTTAATGGATAAGAAGAAAACGCCAGATAACAGCATCATAATGATGCAAAACAAGCCGCGTCTACGATTAATGTTTTTAAGGCCAACAATGACAGCACCAATTGCCATTCCGCCTCCAACAGCTGCTTCTAAATAACTAAATTGAAGCGAGTCACCATGCAGTACATTTTTGATAAATAACGGGAAGCCAACTTGCATTGGGCCGATTAAAAATAGATTTAAAAAGGCGCTACAGGTAAGAAATGTTGAAAGAAAAGGCGATTCCTTTACGTACAAAATGCCTTCTTTAATGGAGGTAAACATTCCTTTGTCTATATCCGTTTTTTCTTGCAATGTAAATTGGATTTTTTGGACGAGTATAGCAGCAATAATGAGAAGCAGAATAGTAATAGTAAAAATGGTCTCATAGTTACTAAACTTGATGAGAATGCCACCGAGTACAGGTCCTAAAATTACGGATGCTTGGTTCGTCATTTGGGTAAGTGAATTCGCCTGTGTTAAACGATGTTTTTCTACAAGTTCAGGGAGAATGGAACCGTCTGCTGACCAAAAGAAGGCGTCCGCTAATCCGAAAAACAAAGCAAACAAAGCAAACGTATATAACGTTACATGACCAACGATAAACCAGATTAGAATTGTTGCGACAAGAAGTGCACGAATGATATTTGAGTAAAACATAATATTTTTTTTCGGAAATTTATCTGCGACAGCTCCGCCGACAATCATAAAGATAAGTCTTGGGACGCTAAGTGCAACAAAGACAACACCTAGTGAAGCTTCGAGATTTAATGTTTTCGCTATGTACCATGTTTGGGAAAAGGTAAAAAAAGCTAAAGCAAAGCTTGAAAATAGAGTAGCTGCCCAGAGAAATAGGAAGTTTGTATTTTGTAGTAAAGGTGTTCCGCCTTCTGTTGGAGCAGATTTGTTTTTTTGTAGTTCCTCCATATTGCTTCCTTTCTATGTAACAATTTTGAGTGGATATAAAATCCTGTTAACACTCGTTTTATACAGTTTCTAATATTTCTATACTGCACTTTTTCATTGTAGACAATAATAGCACATTTGCCCAGTGGATTTTTTAAGGCAAAAAAATAAGAAGATGCGAAAGCACCTTCTTATTATATGGTTTAGGCTAATGCAATATAGATATCAACTTGCGCATCATTTGGATCCATCGCTCGTTCATCATACAATTCAAAGTCTGTTGTGAAAGCACGTTTGTTTTCTTTCGACCACTTCCAAATGTCTTGCCATGTTTCTACGGTGACTTCTGATACTGGGCCTTTGCGAGTCGTAAATACCGCATATGTCTGAGCAGGTATTGTGAGAGATGTCATATTTTCAGGGATGGTGTCTAATGAAGAGACTGGCATACCGATTGTATATGTATAGGCTCCAGTTTCATCGGACTCATAGTTTGAATACAATGCAAGTGTTTCGCTTTGCTTACTTTTGTTAGGAATTTGATCTGTTATTTGACCTTGGCAGTAGTCGGTCCATAGCTTGGGGATCTTTCCTTCAGTGGACATTTCAATTTCATTTTTTGTTGTAGCGGAGATGCCAATCGCTTGGAAAGCTTCTTTTTTAATAAACTTTGGTTGACTCATGTTTTATACTCCTCCTTTTTCAGTAAGAACAAACGTTCTTTTGATTGTACCATAATTATACAGATAAGGGGAGGATTAAGAGGTGCCCTTTAGACGTTTTTTTGCTCTGCACTGGTCAAAGTGGTTACCCAGACTTTATAAATGAATGAATCTTTTATTACACATGTTTCTGTGTGAACGATGAAGTTAGGAACTGAAGCTAAGAAAAATGAAAGGGCATAAGCTACTTTATAGTCAGGGGTTATATACCCATCAATCGTTCTTCCATATATTTCGTTTGCTATCGAGTCCGCCCATACTTCAGATTCTCTTAGTGTGTCAAAAATAATCTCTTCACTTTTCCATCTAATGTCCATGTCAAAAACCGCCTTTCTAAAAAGATGACTTTCCTATAATGATTTGAACTTTATCGCTGGCTTATGAAACAGTAAAAGGATTTATCGTTTTAACCGAGTAGTCCCCCCTCCCCTAAACGAAATGAAGGTGGGGGCAGTTTAATAGAAAAGACCCCATTCATACGAAAGGAGTCCGTTTCATTTATCAATTAAAACATACTAGAACTATGCATTGGTTGCAGTTTTGCATTTGGATCAAAGTAAGCTTTTGCATTGTTTACTGCTGTTGGTGCTTCACCGAAGCCACATGCAATCAGCTTTACTTTTCCTTCATATGTACAAATGTCACCAGCTGCGTAAATACCAGGGATGTTCGTTTCCATTTTAGAGTTTACAACGATGCTGTTCTTTTGAATGTCTAAGCCCCAGTTCTTAATTGGACCAAGAGAAGAGACGAAGCCGTAGTTTACGATGACATCATCAACGTCAATAACAACTTTTTCTTCTGTTTTCACATGTTGCAGAACAACTTGTTCAATCTTGTCTTCACCAATTAATTCAACTGGAACGTAAGGTGTTTTTACGTCTGCACGAGAGTTCATTAAGTTTTCTACGCTGTGCTCATGAGCACGGAATTTATCACGGCGATGAACGATTGTTACTTGTTTAGCGATTGGTTCTAACATCATTGTCCAGTCCACTGCAGAGTCGCCGCCGCCAAATACAACGACGCGTTTTCCAGCGAATTTATTCATATCATCAACGAAGTAGTGTAAGTTTTTCTTTTCAAGCTTCTCTATACTATCTAGTTCTAATCGGCGTGGTTGGAAGGCACCATTACCAGCTGTAATAATGACAGATTTAGAATAGTGTGTTCCTTTATTTGTTACAAGCTTAAATACGCCATCAGCTTGCTTTTCAAGTGTATCAACTGCTTCTTCTAAGCAAACAGTCGGTTCAAACTTTTTCATTTGTTCTTTTAAATTATCGACAAGTTCTTGCGCGCGTACTTTCGGGAATCCCGCTACGTCATAAATATATTTTTCAGGGTATAGTGCGGATAATTGTCCTCCAAGCTGCGGTAAGCTTTCAATAATTTTTACACTTGCCTGTCTCATTCCGCCATAAAACGCTGTGAATAATCCTGTTGGACCTCCACCGATAATCGTTATGTCGTAAACTTTTTGAATTTCTGTCACTATTTATTCCCCCTATAGATGGAATTTCGATATTGATTCCATATATTGTTCATATGTATACGGAAATCCTGCAAATAAGATTGCACTTTACAATAAAAATGATACCATATTTCAGTTTAGAATACTGCAAGAAATGACTGAATTATATGTAAGCTTGTGCATAGATAGGATGAAAATGTATAAAGTATACCAAGTAGGAAAATACATGAAAAAAAGGCTGAAAAACCCTTGAAAACGCTATGTTATTTTAAAATATTGATAATTCTCTAGGTGCTTGAATTCTGAAATAAAACCGACTAATATAGGAAAGTATTATGTTAATTTTTTATGACAAATTTCGTAAGATTTTTTGAATACGTTTTGTTATGGTTAAGAATGTGAGGAATTCTACATTCTTGACAAAATAAGTGTTTAATACTTTGGTCTTATGCTTATTTACTATTATATAAAGAAAAGGGTTGTGATTTAGTGAAAACTCCAAAAATCGTAGTTTTGGGTGCAGGTTATGGTGGGATGATTACGACTGTTCGTCTACAAAAAACATTATCTGTAAGTGAAGCTGAAATTACGTTAGTAAACAACAACAGCTATCACTACCAAGCAACTTGGTTACATGAAAGTGCAGCTGGCACATTACATCATGATAAAATCCGTCTCGACATTCAAGACGTTATTGATACAAATAAAGTAAACTTTGTACAAGATACAGTTGTAGAAATTAAAGCAGCTGAAAAACGCGTTATCTTAAAAAACGCTGAGTTAGAGTATGATTACTTAGTAATCGGTCTTGGTTTCGAATCTGAAACATTTGGCATTAAAGGATTGAAAGAGCATGCATTCTCTATTACTAATATTAATGCAACTCGTCAAATTCGTGATCATATGGAATACAAGTTCTCTCAATATGCGACTGAAAAGCGCGATGAGTTAGTGACAATCGTTGTTGGTGGTGCAGGATTTACAGGTATCGAGTATGTAGGGGAACTTGCAAACCGTATTCCTGAACTTTGCAAAGAGTATGATGTTCCACGTGAAAAAGCACGTATTATTTGTGTGGAAGCTGCTCCGTCGGCACTTCCTGGTTTCGATCCAGAATTAGTTGAGTACGCTGTAAAACAGTTAGAGAAAAAAGGTGTAGAATTCCGCATCGGTACGGCAATTAAAGAAGCAACTGAAGAAGGTATTCTAGTTGCGAACGGTGACGATGTAGAATTACTTAAATCTGAAACGGTTGTTTGGGCTGCGGGTGTTCGTGGTAACGGTATTGTGGAAGAGTCTGGCTTTGAAGCAATGCGCGGACGTATTAAAGTTGATGAGTATATGCACGCTCCGGGTCATGAAGATGTATTCATGGTTGGTGACGCAGCGTTAATCATTAATGAAGAAATTAATCGTCCATATCCACCAACAGCACAAATTGCAATTCAACAAGGTTACAACATTGCGCATAACTTATCTGTGTTAATTCGCGGTAAAGGCGAAATGAAGAAATTCGTATTTGATAACAAAGGATCTGTGTGTTCATTAGGACATGACGATGCAATGGGCGTTGTTATGGGTAAAAAGTTAACGGGATGGAAAGCTTCCTTCATGAAGAAAGTAATCGACAACCGTTACTTATTCTTACTTGGTGGACCTTTATTAGTTCTTAAAAAAGGTAAATTAAAGTTCTTTTAATATATAGTAGAAAAAAGCAGAAACGGCTATGAGTCGTTTCTGCTTTTTTCATGTAATACAAATTTTTCTTAAAGTTCTGTTTCAACGAACATTCAGTGTATAAGTAGACATTTTGTTTGACCGAAAAGCAACAAAAAACCAAATTATATTTGTGAGTGATACCGTCGCGCAAAAATGATGACTCCTAAGACGGAAGAAAGGCTATAGTCATTTACGCGCATTATAATAAATACGGATGCAAGTATCACAAGATTTATGCATAGTCCCATACCGCAAAGAACTGCCATGATGAATCTCATTGCCTTTATTCCTGCTATATAAAGAAGTAGAGGTACGATATAAAATAGTAAAATCGTGCTGATTGATTTCTCATTTTTCTTTTTACTCCTTTCGCAATGAATAGGTGTGATGTAATATTCAAGGAAGAATTTTGAAGTAATTCGAGACCTTTCTATAGGGAAATAATACCTGACATTCACATTACATCAAAAATATGGGAAATTTAGAGAGGTAGAAAAAAGCGTAGTAACTGAGGAATAGGGAAGATTATATTATTCTTACTGAAAAATATAGTATAATACATAGAAAAGAATGAATATTCTGTTCGTTTAATCGGAAGGGGTTTTACATCATGGGGAAGCGTGGGAATGTTTGGCTAGCTGTAAGTGGGCTTGTAGCTACAAAAGATGGTCGTTGGCTCTTCGTTAAGAAAAAATACGGAGGCTTAAAGGGGAAATGGTCATTGCCCGCTGGTTTCGTAAATGAGGGCGAAACGATTGACCAAGCTGTTAAGCGTGAAATTTTAGAAGAGACAGGCATTGTTACACATGTAAAAGGAGTGATTGGCATTCGTTCTGGTGTCATTCGTGATGAGATTAGCGATAATATGATTATTTTTTTACTGGAACCAGAAGGAGAAGAGGTTACCGTTCAAGAAGAGGAATTGTCGGAAGTAGCATTTTTAGATCCGAAAGATATTGCAGATGATCAAGATACTTCTATATTAGTTCGATATTTATTAGAAGGGAATGCAGGACCAATTCTTGAGATGGATACGACACTAAATCCAGGAGAGCAATTTGGATATACAGCGTATCATGTGTTTACGGCGGGAGAGAAGGAGATGGGGAACAAGTGAGTATACCGGTACTACTTATTTCAATGATGTTGTTTTTTATTTTGTTTTTTGGAATTGGATTTTTGCTCAATATGATTTTACGTGCTACGTGGGTGATGGTTATTGTCTATCCAATTGTTTGCATACTAATCATTAATAAAGCGAGTGTTTGGGACTATTTTTCAAAACCAAAAGAAACATTTTCTTCATTTGGGACAAGTGTATCGCATCTTGGACAAGCCGATCTTTTTATTTTATCAACTGGATTAATCGGGGCAATTTTGTCTGGTATTGTAATAAAAAAATTGCGCCAAAGCGGATATCAAATGTTTTAATCCCCAGTTTTCTGGGGATTATTTTTTTGCATATTTCTACATCGTATGGGGAATGACTAACGATGAAGGAGTGTGGAATATTAAAATGTTAAAACGATATGGTATTCGCATTATGATGACTTGTTTACTTGTAGCAGCATTATGCGTGACATGGCAAGCGTTCACAGGAGTCTCTCTACTAGAGATTGTAAAAACATATCAAGAAGGCAATGTAAAAGAAGTACATGCAGCAGAAAGAGGGCAACAAGTTGTTCCGAGTAAAGAAGTGATAAATGCTTTAGAGCAGGGAAAAGACTGGTCTAAATATCGTGTAATGGAAATGACAGCAACCGGTTATACGTCAGGGATAGAATCAACCGGTAAAAGACCTGGACACCCAGAGTATGGCATTACATATTCTGGCGTGAAGGCAAAAAGGGATATATATTCTACAATCGCAGCTGACTTACGTGTGTTTCCGGTTGGAACCATTCTTTTTGTACCAGGCTATGGCTATGGTGTGGTAGCAGATAAAGGCGGGGCCATAAAAGGAAATAGACTCGATTTATATTATGAAACCGTTCAAGATGTATATAGTGAGTGGGGCAAGAAAAAAGTAAATGTATATGTAGTGAAAATGGGGAACGGTAAGTTAACAGAAGATGAGTTAACGATGCTCAATCAAGATGAAACGCTGCAAGTATTCCGCGGTCAATATTTGAAACAGAAATAGTCTAGTGAGATTGACACTAGACTTTTTTATTTGTCTTCATTCACAATATAAGAAAAACGAGGTGCGGAAGTGGAAGACTATCCTTTGGCATATTATGAGTTTTTCGTGAAATATAATGAAGGAGATTATTATACGTGCCACGATTTGCTCGAGGAAATGTGGCTGGAAGAGCGAAGTAATTTATTTTTGAAAGGTTTATTACAAATGGTAGTTGCTCAGTATCATTACAGCTATGGAAATATAAAAGGAGCGCGGCTTATGATGGAAGTGGCGGAGCAATATTTGACACCGTACTGTCCTTTGTATTGGAATTTAGATGTGAACGAAGTCGTGGCATTTATTCAAAGTTTCCGGAAAATCATACCTGAAAAGGTAGAGAAAGTCCCATATGAACAAGTACATGATTTGCCGGCATTACCGGAGCTCATTATATATATGAAGTGAAAGAGAAGTTAGAATTATCGCATTTTAGGGAAAATGCAGTTATAATGAAAATAGAGAAATCTAGGGGGTCTGAACATGTTTCAAGTACAAAAAGAATTAGTAAGTCATGAAGCAGTCATCGTTGCTTTATTTGAGGAAGAAAATACGAGTAATTTTGTACAGGAATTAGACAAAGCATTTGAGGGACAATTAAAAGTTTTACTAGAAGAAAAAGAGCTTTCTGCAAAGAAAAAAGCTATTTCAAAAGTACATAGCCTAGGAAAAACAACTGTAAAACGTTATTATTTTGTCGGTCTGGGCAAAAAAGAATCATACTCAACAGAAACGTTACGTGCTTCGCTCAGTAAAGCATTTAAAGCATTAAAAACTGCGAAGGTAAAAGATGCAGCAATTTTACTTGATTCTTTTGTAACAGATAAGTTAGACGCAATTGATGTTGCACATATTGCCAATGAAGTATATTGCCTTGGTACATATGATTTACAAACATATAAAACGGACAAAAAAGAAAGTGTAGAGTTGGAAAACTTTACGGTTATTACAGCAGAAGATGCAAAAGAAATCGAGGCTGCATTAACAGTAGGGTATATGCATGGACGTGCGACAAATTCAGCTCGTACACTTGTAAATATGCCGCCAAACGTATTAACAGCAACAAAACTTGCAGAGTATGCAGTTGAATTAGCTGAGAAATATGATATGGATTATAAAGTACTTGAGAAAGAAGAGATGGAAGATCTTGGTATGGGTGCATTACTTGCAGTAAACCAAGGTTCTACAGAGCCACCAAAAATGATCGCTCTTATTTATAAAGGAAAAGAAGAGTGGACGGATGTTATCGGATTTGTAGGAAAAGGGATCACATATGATACAGGGGGCTACTCTTTAAAACCACGTGAAGGCATGGTTGGCATGAAAGGTGATATGGGCGGCGCTGCAGCTGTTCTTGGGGCAATGGAAATTATCGGAGAACTTCGCCCAGAACAAAACGTAGTTGCTGTTATCCCATCGACTGATAACGTTGTGAGTGGTACAGCATTTAAACCAGATGATGTGATTACATCTATGAGCGGAAAAACAATTGAAGTATTAAATACAGATGCAGAAGGACGTTTAGCATTAGCTGATGGTATTACGTATGCGAAGAAACTTGGTGCAAACTATCTTGTTGATGTTGCAACGTTAACAGGCGGTGTCATTGTTGCGCTTGGAAACCATACAACGGGTGCAATGACAAACAATGAAGCATTGTTTGAACAAGTGTTAGAAGCATCGATGGAAACAGATGAGCCGATTTGGCAATTACCGATTTTCGAGCGCGATAAAGAGCGTGTTCGTAACAGTAAATTCGCAGATTTAAATAACTCACCAGGCCGTGAAGGTCATGCAGTAATGGCGGGAACATTCCTCGGTGAGTTTGCAGAAGAAACGCCATGGGTACATTTAGATATCGCTGGAACTTCTGATACAACGAGTGCACATGATTTGGGACCAGCAGGAGCAACAGGTGCAATGGTTCGTACACTTGCGACACTGGTTGACCGTTTTGGAGAAGAATAAGAAGTTTTAGAAAAGGCAGCGGATTACGCTGCCTTTTCTTATAAAGAAATGGTATATAACGTTCCGTTTAACGCAAAAGATGTGCGACCTGTTTCTTCAGAGACAACTAATATGAGTGCATCGCTTTTTTCGGATAAACCTATTGCAGCTCGGTGGCGTGTTCCAAGTTTTGAGTCAATCTCTGTATTTTTTGTTAGAGGGAGAATGTTCGCTGCTGAAACAATATGGTTACTTCTAATGAGAATAGCTCCGTCATGAAGAGGATTTCCTGGATAAAAGATAGATTCCAGTAGTGGAACGGTTAAATATGCTTCAAGTCTTGTTCCAGTTTGAATAAGGGAATCAAGTGAATCATTTCTTTCTACAACAATTAATGCACCATGTTTCCTATCACCTAAATGCTGAATTGCTGTTGTAAGGGGAGCATAACCTGATGTAAATGGTGATAAATATGCCTTTAAATAATAAGAAGCTGCTAGGGTTTGAACATTGCTTAGTAGATGGTGAATTTCTTCCATTTTACATAAAATGCACTCACCGTCTTGTTCAACCGTTTGTTTCATGCTCTGTAATTCCGCTTCTACAACCTCAATCATTTGTTTCGTTTTTATTTTTAACTCGTCTGATAATCCCCATTCTTCCATTTTTCTCACCTTTTTGTTTGAATTATATAGCATTAGTGTGTGCAAATCACAATAGTAAAATCCTGCTATACTTTAAAATATATTGAGATACTTGTCGTTTTTTTCATATAATGTAGTTATGACATGCGAGAGGAGATAAGATAATGGATTGGAAACAAGAATATAGTCGCTGGCTTTCCTATGTAAACTTAGATGCAGAACTAAAAGAACAGCTAGAAAATATGAAGCAGGATGAAAAGAAAATAGAAGATAGCTTCTATAAAAACTTAGAATTCGGTACAGGTGGTATGCGCGGAGAACTTGGTGCTGGTACGAACCGTTTGAACGTATATACAGTTCGAAAAGCAACAAAAGGATTGGCGCACTTTATTGAAAAATTAGGTGAAGAAGCGAAGAAACGTGGCGTTGTTGTTGCGTATGATTCTCGTCATAAATCACCTGAATTTGCAATGGAAGTAGCAGCTACCCTTGGTGCTCATGGCATTACAACATATGTATTTGAAAGTTTACGCCCAACGCCAGTACTTTCTTTTGCAGTGCGTTATTTACATACAGTAAGTGGAATTGTTCTTACGGCAAGTCATAATCCACCTGAATATAACGGTTATAAAGTATATGGAGAAGATGGTGGACAATTGCCTCCGAAAGAAGCAGACGAGTTAATTAGCTACGTAAATGAAGTAGAAGATGAATTAACAGTAGAAGTTGCTGATGTGGAGCAATTGAAAGCGGATGGCTTATTACATATCATTGGACAAGAAGTAGATGATGCATATTTAGAACAGTTAAAAACAGTCATCATCAATAAAGAAATGGTACAAGAAGTTGGAAAAGATTTAAAAATCGTCTTTACACCACTACATGGAACATCCAATATTCCAGCGCGTCGTGGTTTAGAAGCAGTTGGATTTACAGACGTAACAGTTGTAAAAGAACAGGAGTTACCAGATTCAAACTTCTCAACAGTAAAATCCCCAAACCCAGAAGAGCACGCAGCGTTTGAACTTGCGATTCGTGACGGAGAGAAAGTGGGAGCGGATGTGCTAATCGCAACAGATCCAGATGCAGATCGTCTTGGTGTAGCTGCTCGTAATCACGCTGGTGAGTACCAAGTGTTAACAGGAAACCAAACGGGTGCGTTAATGCTTGATTACTTATTATCACAAAAGAAACAAAACGATACACTTCCAGAAAACGGTGTTGTGTTAAAAACAATCGTAACTTCTGAAATTGGTCGTACAATTGCGAAAGCGTATGGTTTAGATACAGTAGATACATTAACTGGATTTAAATTTATCGGTGAGAAGATTAAGCAGTATGAAGAAAGTGGACAATATGAATTTCAATTTGGCTATGAAGAAAGTTATGGTTATTTAATTCGTCCATTCTGCCGTGATAAAGATGCAGTACAATCTGTTTTATTTGCATGTGAAGTTGCAGCATATTATAAATCACAAGGCAAAACGTTATACAATGGTTTATTAGAAGTGTTTGCGAAATACGGTTTCTTCGGTGAAGACCTTGTATCGTTAACGCTAAAAGGAAAAGATGGTGCAGAGAAAATTCAAGAGATGATGGCATCATTCCGTGAAAATCCACCAAAAGAAGTGGCTGGCTTAACAGTGAATTCTGTAGAAGATTATAAAGCAAGCATCATTACATCTCTAGAAGATGGAAGTAAGGAAGAGATTCACTTACCGAAATCAAATGTGTTAAAATATCAATTAGCGGATGGTTCTTGGTTCTGCCTACGTCCATCTGGAACAGAGCCAAAAATCAAGTTTTATTTTGGTGTGAAAGATGATTCCTTACAAAATAGTGAACAAAAGTTACTTGCTATTAAAGAAGATATCATGAATCGTTTATAATGAGATAGAGTGTTACTTCCATTAATGGAGGAAGAAAGAGGAGAACGTAGAACGGCCTCCTCTTTTCTTGCATGTGGAAAAAATTCGCTTGCTGAAGGTGGATGAAAGGTTCACTGTATAGAAAATAGAGAATCACACGATACAATAAGAAAAGGTATTTGACGATTAGAACAGAAAAGAGGGTATTTGTTATGAAAAAAGTAAGAAAAGCGATTATTCCCGCTGCGGGATTAGGAACGCGTTTTTTACCGGCAACAAAAGCGATGCCGAAAGAAATGCTTCCAATTGTAGATAAGCCAACGATTCAATACATTGTAGAAGAAGCTGTGGCATCTGGAATTGAAGATATTATTATCGTTACTGGTAAAGGAAAACGCTCTATTGAAGATCATTTCGATAATGCGTTCGAATTAGAACAAAACTTATTAGAGAAGAAAAAATATGAGTTACTTGAAAAAGTACAAGCTTCTTCTAAAATGGTTGATATTCATTATATCCGTCAAAAAGAGCCAAAAGGATTAGGGCATGCGGTTTGGTGTGCACGTAAGTTTATTGGTGATGAACCATTTGCTGTTCTATTAGGTGATGATATTGTTCAAGCTGAAAAACCATGTTTACGTCAATTAATTGACGAATATGATAAAACACTTTCTTCTGTTATTGGTGTGCAAACAGTTTCAGAAGCAGAAACACATCGTTATGGAATTATTGATCCACTAGAACAAGAAGGTCGTCGTTATCAAGTTCGAAAGTTTGTTGAGAAGCCAGCGCAAGGTACAGCACCTTCAAACTTAGCGATTATGGGACGCTACATCTTAACACCTGAAATCTTTATGTTCTTAGAAAACCAGAATGTTGGTGCAGGTGGTGAAATTCAATTAACAGATGCAATCCAAAGTTTAAATGAAATTCAACGTGTATTTGCTTATGACTTTGAAGGAAAGCGTTACGATGTTGGAGAAAAATTAGGCTTTGTTCAAACGACAATTGAAATGGCACTTCAGCATGAAGAATTAAGAGATGACATGCTTGTTATGATGAAGAAAATTTTAGAAGAACAAATGAAGCAAGAATCATAATATAAAAAAAGAGTTACTCCATACGTTGGAGTAACTCTTTTTCATTGTCATAGTGTTGAATGAGAATGCTGATAAGCAGAACGACGAACTGCATAGTATATTCGAGGTGCAATCATAGCACCGATAATTGTAAAGATCATATCCTTAACCGCGAACCACATCATAATTGTCCAGGCCGCTTTGTAACTCATATTTCCGCCCATCCAGAAGTTTACAGCCGCATACATATAAGTAGTACCAATGATATAGGTTAAAATAATTCCTGTAAAAGACGCGATTGCAAAGGTACTGAATTGTGGTTTTTCTCTTGGTTCTACTAGTTTTCCTGATACGTAAGCAACGATAATGAATGCGATAATAAAACCACCAGTAGGATCTAAAAGTGCGCCAAATCCAGCTTTGAACTGCGCGAAAATTGGTGCTCCTGCAACACCAACAAGCATATAAACAGTCATAGATAAGGCCCCAAGTCTGCTTCCAAGAAGAAGACCTGCTAAAATTGCGAAAAATGGTTGCATGGAAAGTGGAATACCAGCCACTTGTAAAAACGGTGCCCAGGATACGATATTCGCACCGATTGCCATGAGCGCAACAAACATAGCAGCTAGTGCTAAATCTAAAGCACGTAATCGTCTCATATTGTTAACCTCCAGTTGTTGTTTGGTTAACAATATAGTAGCGAATCCATTTATCCGTTGTCAATTAAAATGTTTTGATAGTTAGGCTTTAGTGCTTTTCTAAGTAAAGTGTATGGAATGCGAAATTGTGGAATACCGCTTGAGTAAGGAGCTATTTCATATAATGAGAAATAGATGACAAGATGATCGGGTTCTAAATAATAGTTAAATTTCTTTGTACTCATGACTTTTTCAGTTGCATCTGGAAAATAGATGCTTTCATTTTGCTTAATTTGTCTAACGATTTCTGTGCGGATGATATCTTGATACGTACTGTCTTTTTGAAATAAGTCGTCCAAATTAAGTAATCTTTTTTCATTTAAATCAAATGTATTCGCCTTCCATGTATATAGTCCGTGTGCTCCACCTGTATACTGATAATAATTTACATAGAGACTGAGTAAGGGAGATTTTTGCAATGTTACTTTATAGTCAACATTTGCAACATATGGATGAAAAGGAGCATTTGATTCCTGAGCCTCTGTATAATATTTTTTTGCTTCTTTCGCTAATGTTGTTTTAAAACGATCAGTAGTTGTTTTATAGTATGTATTCAACTTTTTTTGAAATTTTGTATCGTAAAAATTACTAAAATAAGGTCTGCTAATTTGATATTCAAGATAAGGTTTCTTACCTTTTTGTGTGACAGGCTTAATATCGATTGTCAGGTTAGAAGGGTGGGCTGCATTCGTATAATTTGGTACAATAATGAGCAAGGAGACTAAGAGTAATAGAATATAGAATTTGTTTTTCATGTAGATAGAACCTCCTTATATAAGTGCTATAGGTAGTTTGAAAATAAATAGGGAAAATTATACATTTTTAAACAAGAAAAAGGAGGAAGTAGTATGCCGAAAACATTAATGGATGCACTTGGGATTGAGCTGTTAGAAATGACGGAAGAAAAAGTAGTAGCAACTATGCCAGTAGATGGACGCACACATCAACCTTTTGGTTTTTTACACGGTGGCGCATCAGTTGCATTAGCAGAAACTGTAGCGAGCGTAGGCTCCTATAATTTAATTGATCAAGAAAAGTGTATTTGTTTTGGTCTTGAAATAAATGCGAATCATATTCGCTCGAAACGCGATGGAATCGTAACAGCAATCGGTACGCCAAT
This sequence comes from Bacillus sp. IT-79MI2, assembly GCF_949768135.1. Taxonomy (NCBI): domain Bacteria; kingdom Bacillati; phylum Bacillota; class Bacilli; order Caryophanales; family Bacillaceae; genus Bacillus; species Bacillus sp. IT-79MI2. Next base: position 56,614 of record NZ_CATKPV010000052.1, read on the forward strand.
CCATAAAGGACAAACAACAATGGTTTGGGATGTGCGAATCATTGATGAAAATGATGATTTACTTTGCATTTCAAGATGTACAGTTGCAATTAAAGAGAAGCGTGAGCAATAAAAAAGGCTGCCCAGAGGCAGCCTTTCTATCATTAGAACTGGATTTTCTTCTCTAAGAAGCCTTTTAGTTCGCTAATTGGCATACGAACTTGCTCCATTGTGTCACGGTCACGTACTGTAACAGCTTTGTCTTCAACTGAGTCGAAGTCATAAGTGATACAGAATGGTGTACCGATTTCGTCTTGACGACGGTAACGTTTACCGATAGAACCAGTTTCGTCAAAGTCTACCACGAAGTCTTTTGCTAGTTCTGCGAACACTTCCCCAGCGCCTTCAGATAACTTTTTAGATAGTGGTAAGATTGCTGCTTTGTATGGTGCTAAAGCAGGGTGGAAACGAAGAACTGTACGAGAGTCGTTTTCTAATTGTTCTTCTTCGTATGCATCACATAAGAATGCTAATGTTACGCGGTCTGCGCCAAGAGATGGCTCGATGCAGTATGGTACGTAACGTTCGTTCGTTTGTGGATCGATATAGTTAAAGTCTTCGTTAGAGTGTTCCATGTGACGTTTTAAGTCGAAGTCTGTACGAGATGCAACGCCCCAAAGTTCGCCCCAGCCGAATGGGAATTTAAATTCGATATCTGTTGTTGCGTTACTGTAGTGAGATAACTCTTCCTCACCGTGGTCACGAAGACGCATGCTCTCTTCGTGCATACCAAGTGATAGTAACCAGTTTTTACAAGTGTTACGCCAGAATGTGAACCACTCTAAATCTTCACCAGGTTTACAGAAGAATTCAAGCTCCATTTGTTCGAATTCACGTGTACGGAATGTGAAGTTACCAGGTGTAATTTCGTTACGGAAACTTTTACCGATTTGGCCAATACCAAATGGAAGTTTTTTACGCATAGAGCGTTGTACGTTTTTGAAGTTTACGAAAATACCTTGTGCTGTTTCAGGGCGAAGGAAGATTTCGTTTGTGCTAGATTCAGTAACACCTTGGAATGTTTTAAACATTAAGTTGAACTGACGGATTTCAGTGAAGTCTTCGCTACCGCAATCTGGGCATTTTACTTCATGTTCTTTCATTAATCCAGCCATTTGATCGAAAGTAAGACCATCAACGACCATTTCGATGCCTTTTGCATCTAAAGCATCTTCAATTAATTTATCAGCACGGTGACGCGCTTTACATTTTTTACAGTCAATCATTGGATCGTTAAAGTTACCAACATGACCAGAAGCTACCCAAGTTTTTGGGTTCATTAAAATTGCTGCGTCTAAACCAACATTGTATGGAGATTCTTGAATGAATTTTTTCCACCAAGCTTTTTTAACGTTATTTTTTAATTCGATACCAAGTGGACCGTAATCCCAGGTGTTTGCAAGACCACCATAAATTTCAGAACCAGGGAAAACAAAACCGCGATGCTTCGCTAAGTTTACAACTTGTTCCATTGAATACATAATAAAATCCTCCTTTTAAAAGTTAACGTATTAGGGCGATGACTGGATGTACTTGTTGAATGGCAATTTCTCGAGCAAGCCGCTTGCGCTTTTCGGTGAGATCTAGCTCCAGCGGCTAGAATGTTCGGTGGCTTCGCTGCTTCCGCTTTTAAATAAAAAAAGCTCGTCTCTAGGCATTTTTGCCTAGGGACGAGCTTGTATACCCGCGGTTCCACCCTAGTTGATGTGTGTGTAAACACACAACCACTTTATCACGTATTGCTCGAGACTGCCGTTTCCTCGCTTTTTCAGGCTTTCACTATCCCTGAATCGCTTTTTGTGCAAGTACTTATAAGTCTGTCATCGCTACTATATTTTATAATAATGACCATATTCTATCATGTTCCTTTTTAAATCACAATAGAGGAACGATTGTATCTATATAAATACAAATTGAAAAAAGGATAGAACACCTTTCTTTTTTAGATGGGAGAGAGCGTCCGCCGATGGTTAGAAGCGGACAGTGCCATTTTTAGTCCCATGCCAAGTGAAAACAGAAGGAGAAAACGAGTGGATATCTTCTTTTGTTTTCATAGCTGTGATTTGTATGATGGAAAGCATTTGTGTATAAATACAAATTGAAAAAAGGATAGAAAACCTTTCTTTTTTAGATGGGAGAGAGCGTCCGCCGATGGCTAGAAGTGGACAGTGCCATTTTTAGCCCCGTGCCAAGTGAAAACAAAAGGAAAAAATGAGACCATCGCTTCTTTTGTTTTCATGGCAGGGACTGATATGTTGGAAAATCAAGATGGATATATATGATAGAGTTTCGCCTATTTTACTATTCTTTATCATTTTAATCGAGAAGACCCCCCTCCTCTAAATGAAGTGAAGGGGGAGAGTTCAATCTGAAGAGGTGCTCATAGTAGAGCGAATATGTTTAATTGCTTCACGTTTGCTTAGAGGAGCAAGTTCATGATTTTGAACATATTCCCATACAGCATCTGGGCTTGTTTTTGCGTATTCACGAAGTACCCAGCCGATTGCTTTTTGGATGAAAAATTCTTTTGAAGATTTGAGTTGTCCAATGATTGAGAAGAGAAGTTTTTCATCCATTTGTTCTTTATATTTTAGTTGAAATAAGATTGCGGAGCGCTGTAACCATATATTTTCTGAAGCAATCCATTTCGGGATGTATGTTTGAATGGCTTCTGGATGTTTCAAAAAAATGCTTCCTAGGGAGGTAGGAATAATGCCATCAACGGAATCCCACCATGATTTCGTTATAATGAGTTCTTCTAAGAACGGGATGTGAGTTTTATCAAGATGCTTTTTATATTTCTGTAATAGATCGAGAGCGGCGGCTTGGAATTCGCGTTCTGGTAAATCCCAAAGTTCACGGATGACGGTTTGAAAGTCCTCTTTGTCTGGAAGTTTATGTACTTGTATGACTTCACGTAATAGCTTTCTTCTTTCCGGTGTTTGAATACCGAGAAATGGGAAATGATTTTTCATATAATGAGCCATTGGTTCTGCTTTTTCAGGATTTTGATGTGCGATAAACTGTTGCTGTAAGGCTTTTACAAATGGGTGCATAAAATTGTTCTCCTTTCATGGTCTTTGTTCATATTATATAAAGAAGTGATATGAAATGGATATAAGAAATCCGATGAGAGTAGAAAGGAGAGGGAGCGATGGAAGATCAAAGTATATTAGCAGGTTTTTTTGCTCTTAGTTTTGTTGCTATTGTTATTATTTTAATATGGGCATTTATTGCGTATTTGTTAACTGCATTTGCACTCTATACAATGGCAAAAAATGATGGTGCTGAAGATGGCATTCTTGCTTTTATTCCATTTTTAAATAGTAAAGTATGGGGGGATTTGGCAAGGGAGAAGTTACCTGATTTTTTGAAAGAAGGAGCTGGATGGAAAGTATTCGGTATATACGTTGCTTGTTTTATTTTGAACTTCATTCCAATCATAAGCCTTTTAGCAAGTGTTGTAGTACTCGTTCTGTCGATTTACTTAGTATACGCCATTTTGGAGCGTTATGGTACGAACGCAATATTATTTACAGTCATCCATGTGATAACATGTTCTATTTTTCTTCCGATTCACCTGTTTTTGATTCGAAATGAACCAACGAAATATTAGAATTTATTATGAATAATCATGTTGCATATTGTCGAACGGTCGATATGTTGTTCCGAACCGCCGATATATGATGGGAAATAGAAAGGGAAAAGGCTATCGCATCTAGCGATAGCCTTTTTTGGATAGTGATTCTAAGCGAGCCACTTCCGCTTTTTATGGAATCCAGCTTCAGTGGCTAGAATGTTCGGTGGCTTCGCTTCTTCCGCCGAGGCAAAGAGCGCCTCTATGTCAGGAGTTCCATCCCCTTCACATTCTAAGCGAGCCACTTCTGCTTTTTATGGAATCCAGCTTCAGTGGCTAGAATCTCCGGTCGTTTCGCCCCCTCGGACGAAGCAAAAAGCGCTTCTTTGTCGGATGCTCCAACGCCCTGCGATTCCAAACGAGCAACTTCCGCTTTTTATACTACATTAAGTAACGCAGATAAATATAAATGTGAGAAACAATTAATGAAACAATCATAATTGGGAAACCGACTTTTAAGAAGTCCACGTAGCTAAATCGGTGTCCTTCACGGCTTGCGATTCCAGCAACGATTACGTTAGCGGAAGCACCGATTAATGTTCCGTTTCCACCTAGACAGGCTCCTAATGCTAATGACCACCATAATACATCGATTTGTGCATCAGAAGGTGATAGACCAAGACCGACTGCCATATCGTTAATAAGTGGAATCATTGTTGCAACGAACGGAATGTTATCGATTGTTGCTGAAGCAATGCCGGATACCCATAAAATAAGGATGGATGCGTAAGAAATATCTCCGCCTGTTAAACCGATTACTTTTTGGGCTAACATTTTGATAAGTCCGATATCAATAAGTCCACCAACGAGTACGAATAGACCAGCAAAGAAGAAAATTGTAATCCACTCTACGTGAGCGAATACTTCTTCAATTTCATGCTCTTTTACACCGATTAGCATAAGTACAGTAGCACCTGTTAATGCGATTACTGCGGCGTCAATGTGGAAAATAGAATGAGTCATAAAACCGAGGATTGTAAGTCCAAGTACAGTTAAAGATTTTTTCATTAGTACAGCATCTTTAATGTATTGTTTTTCGTCTAAGCTCATTAGTTTTTTAATTTGTACAGGGTCAGCAATTAACTGCTTGCGGTACATAAAGTAAATCATTATCGCGGTAACAGCGATAATAATTAGTACGATTGGGGCTAAGTTGAATAAGAAAGCATTAAAATCTAAATGCTTGTTTGCAGAACCAATCATAATGTTTGGTGGGTCACCAATTAATGTTGCAGTTCCCCCAATATTTGAAAAAATAATTTCGGAAAGTAAATATGGAACAGGATTTACTTGTAAAATGCGCGTAATAGATAAAGTAACGGGAACAACAAGAAGTACAGTTGTTACGTTATCTAGAAATGCGGAACCGAGCGCGGTAAGCAAAGAAAGAGAAATTAAGATTTTAATTGGATTTCCTTGTGCTTGTTTAGCGGCTTTAATTGCAACATATTGGAATACGCCTGATTTACTTGTGATGTTTACTAATATCATCATGCCGATCAGTAGCGTGATGGTTCCCCATTCAATATGTTTTGTAAAAGCGTTGTGCAAGTCGACGACACCAAAGATGACCATAAGTGCCGCACCGAGAAGCGCGATAACAGCACGGTTAATTTTTTCTGAAATGATAATGGCATATGTAATTAGAAAGACTGCGATTGCAAAGTAATATTGCCAGTTAGCGATTTCTTGCGTTGTTTCGTGCAAAAATTCCATCTCCTTTCGGGTACTTTTCTTAGTGTGTCATAAATTTCTGGAAGAAACACACTTAAAGCCATTATAAAGTAGAAAAATGTCGGATGTAAATGAAAGGGTTTGTTTTGTCATATTTTCTGTACAAATGAATTTTTCTTCTTTTTAAAAATATTTGTGGTTATTTGACATATACATAAGATACATCCAATCTGAATGTATCTTATGTAATAGCATTCGAGCCTGTTCGTGTAGGAGTACAAAGTAGACAGAATGATAAGGAAGGGATCGTATGGATGGACAACAATTTTTATTTTTGGATTTTGAGTTCACGATGCCTCAAAATAGGAAGAAACCAAAGGGTTTTTTTCCAGAAATTATTGAGGTAGGACTCGTATCAGTTGTTGATTGTGTAGTGGAAGATACGTATTCATCGTATGTACGACCGGAAACTTTTTCATGCTTAACAGAGCGGTGTAAAAAATTTTTAGGAATTAATCAGGAAGCGGTAGACGGAGGGATTTCTTTTTTGGAACTTGTCGAGAAACTTGTACAATATGAAAAACGTCGTCAAACAACAATTGTAACGTGGGGTAATATGGATATGAAAGTATTGAAGCATAATTGTGAGGCCATAGGTGCCGAGTTTCCTTTTTCGGGGCAATGCCGAGATTTATCACTCGAGTATAAACGTTTCTTTGGCGAACGGAATCAAACTGGATTATGGAAAGCGATTGAAGCGTACGGGAAAGTAGGAACAGGAAAGCATCATTGCGCGCTTGATGATGCGATAACGACCTATAATATTTTTAAACTAGTTGAAAAGGATAAAGAATATTTAGTAAAGCCATCTCCCCCGACTTTAGGTGAGCTCATCGATTTTTCAAAGGTGTTAAAGAAAGTGAGTACACAATAGCGACCAAATTACAAACTGTGTAATTTGGTCGTTTTGTTTTTTTTACAGCTTGTAATCTTGTTTTAACTGCTGGAGTACCTGCAAACTACGCCTCGCAAACGGACCGTCATTTTCTGAGAATTCATTCATTTGTGCTTCTAATGCGGATTGTAAGGATTCTTTATAATCCGGAATATCGCCCTCGTATTTTTTCACCATTTGCTGCGGGATATTTGTTTGCTCCCTGAATGCTAAAGCGCGTCTTTCATGGAAAAATGGAACATCCGCTTGTTTTACATTATGTAAATCACCTTGCGTCGGATGTTTTAAAATAGCTAACACTTTCACAACGTAACTTCCAGGACGGCTGTTTGTAATTTCACCGATATACTTTCCTGTTTTATAGATACCAGTAACGATATCACCAATTTGGAATGTTTCGTTCATATTTTTCACCTCAACTTTATAGTAAGGAAAGTGAGGAATAGAGTCAAAGAAATCATTTGCGGGAGAATGATTTTGAGAAGTTAGGTGTGCTTGTGATCAGAGAAATGTTATAATTCGAAATAATATAACAGAAAATTCTGAGGGATCGAAAGGATGAAGGTATGCATCGTTTGCTTCGATGAATTCACAGATATAGATGTATTTTTGCCGTGGGATTTACTGAATAGAGTAAACTTGATTGGAAGAATAAAAAATTGGGACGTTAAACTTGTAGGGAGGAGTGATCTTCATGATGCCTTTATATTTTCCGGAAGATAAAACAGAATATATTATTCCAGGGATTGTTTGTGTTTTATTTATAATCGGTGCGATTGCAACATGGCGCATGTTTATTCGCGTATCAAAGAGAGAGGCGGAACGTTTGGAGAAAGTGGAGCGCAAGCTGTTAGCGGAAAAGAAACACTAATTCGGTTTTGTATGTTTCCCTCTATGCTCGGACAATCTAAGGGCAGAATGTATTCTGGAGGGAATTGTGATGAAAAAGCAGCTTTTATTCGGGTGTTGTTTGCTGTTTCTTATGGCAGGTTGTGATAAAGGAAATCCGAAAGAAATCGATGTGAAATTATATAATGCTTCTGGTGATAAAGTTGGAACAGCAAAAGTGAAGCAGCAAACAAGTGGTGTGAAAATATCCATTAAGGCAGAAGGATTTTCGCCAGGTGCACATGGATTACATATTCATGAAATTGGAGAGTGTAAAGCACCACGTTTTATATCAGCTGGTAATCATTTTAATTTAGAGAAGAAAAAGAAACATGGACTTATGAATCCAAAAGGTGCAGAGAATGGTGATTTGCCGAATGTTATTGCGGATGATACAGGAAAGATTAAGGCGGAGATTGAAGCGCCTAATGTATCACTTCAAGAAGGGAAAACAACGCTGCATCGAAAAGATGGTGCGTCTATTATTATTACGGAAAAGCCTGATGATGGTATGACGCAGCCTGCTGGAAATTCAGGGAATCGAATTGCTTGTGGCGTCATTGTAGAAAAGGCAGCCGCTAAGAAAAAGTAGAAGCTACCTTTGAAAGGGTAGCTTTTTTTAGTTAATTATGAAAATACACACTTAAGTCTATGTAGTATTTCTTCAAGTTGTCTTCTTGAACAGCCGATGTTAATCCGAATATGCTGTTCTCCACCTGCTCCGTATTTTTCACCTGGTTCAACGATAATTTTCCCGTTTTCTTCAAGCTGTTTTGTTCGTTCTTTTTGAGATAGGTCAAGGCGAGAACAGTCGACCCATAGTAAAAAAGTACCTTCTGATTGAATAACGGAAAGGGTAGGGATATGCTGCTTGATAAATTCACAAGCAAATCGGGCATTTTCTTCTATATATAAACGCATTTCTACTAGCCAATCGTTACACTCTGTATAGGCGCTTTGCATTGCTACATAAGCAAATGTATTTAACCCATGAAAGCCTTGACGGTGTTGCACAGATGTAAAGGCATGTCGAAGTTTTTTGTCAGGAATAATAATAATAGATGCCTGTAAGCCTGCGATATTAAATGTTTTACTTGGCGCCATGCAAGTGATTGTACGCGCTGCTAATTGTTTTGACAATGAAGCAAGTGGCGTGTGTGTATGACCTGAGAAAATAATGTCTGCATGAATTTCATCTGAGATAACGGTTACATTATATTGTTCACATAGCATGCCGAGTTTTGTAAGCTCATCCTTTGTCCAAACGCGACCAACCGGGTTGTGTGGACTACAAAGAAACATAAGTTTTACACCTTGCTGAAACTGTGTTTCCAAATGTTCAAAATCCATTGTGTATGTGCCACCCTGTAAAAGTAATGGACTTTCCCATACATGACGGTTATTTTTTGTGATCATGTCAAAGAATGGGGGATAAATAGGTGGTTGTACAAGTACGGCATCATTTTCAGTTGTGAAAGCCTGTACACTAGTGCTAAGAGCAGGAACGATACCTGAACTAAATACAATCCATTCTTCTTTTATATCCCAATTGTATGCACTTTTTGTCCAACGACAAATAATATCTGTTATTTCTTCAGGTGGCATTGTATATCCGAAAATAGGATGCCCAAGGCGTTTCTGCAGTGCAGATTGAATTGGCTCTGGAATAGGAAAATCCATATCTGCAATCCATGCGTGTAACAATTCTTCATTCTTATATGTATCCCACTTTACACTATGTGTTCCCCGGCGGTTTACAGTTTTATGAAATTGCTGCATCTTTTTTGCTCCCTTCTACTTGAATCTATGATTTTGTAAAAGTTCCTCCCTTCTTCTAGAATAGCTGATATGATACGATAAAGAAAAGAGTGAAAAATAGGAAAAGGCGGGAAGTAGATGGGCGCATATGAAAAGATGGTGGAAATGGTGAAGAATTGGGATCCTTTTCAAATGGGATCGGAATTTTATGAAACAGAAGCAAGCGATGTTGTGTACGTGGTAAGTGCGTTTGACGATCCGAAATATATTGCAAAAAAAATACAGCATATTTATTTTATGTCGTTTGAAGAAATACCAGCTATTGAAAAATGCGAGAAATTAGCACAGGAATTACTCGTACTAAAAGAAGGCGGAAGTTGTTCATTGTAGGCTGTCGGAAGTTCCGACAGCTTTTTTTAGTAGGAAGTTTATCCCGCATTAACTGGCAGTAGCACTCCCACCTCAAGATTCAGCGAAAGCAAAGAAATTAGATCGGGGATGAAGACCTCCTACTGAATAAAGTTTCACTTTATATCGTACCTTGTAGAATGGTTGATATGTTGTGTCGAAGTGCCGATATATATATGAATACTATTGTGCTGAAAATGCTATGATTTCTTCATATACATGCTCTGGCTTTTCCTCTGGTAGCAAGTGTCCTGTATTGTCGTATGAAATAAATGTAGAGTTTGGCAAGTCTTTGTGTAGCCGGTGCCCGACATGAACGGGAACAACGCGGTCTTTTTCACCCCAAATGAGTAAGGTTGGGGTCTCGATTTTTCGTAATTCAGCTGATGATAAATCTCCTTCTCGGTCCCTGATCATTCGCGTTAAGGCAGGGAAAATGCGGTTATCATAAAAGGGAGCAGCGTACCCTTCCATCATTTCATCATCAATTAAAGAGTGGTCATGAACGACATTCATTAAATTATGAACGATGCCTCTTCTTATAATCCAATTTTTTACGTATAAATGAAAGAACGGTAAATAGGAAGAGTAGATGAGCGGGAACTTTGCTCGTGTTAAGTAGCTTGAGCTACATAGTAAGATTGTTTTTGTAATTAAATCAGGACGTATGCGATTGACATAGAGTGAGATTTGTCCGCCCATTGAATGACCGACTAGCACAATGTTTTGAAGTGCTAAGTGTTCCATTAAATCGATAATTATAGTTGCTAAATTATGATAGGAATATATAAATTGGTTGGACTTATCACTTTTTCCGAACGGTGGTAAATCAAGTGCGACAACTGTTCCTTCTTTTGCAAGCAGTGGGATAAGTCGTCGATAACTAAATGAGGATGAGAGAAAACCGTGAACGAGTACAAAAGTTGGTTTTTCCTCATTACTCTGGTGTTCATACAACTCGTAATGAACAGTAGTGCCGCGAGTGGAAAAAGTGAAGTAGGGATGCTCTAGCTCATGTTTCATTTTCTTTCACTCCATTGATTTTTTTCATATCATCTCCTAGTAGAAAAAGATTTATGTTAACAAAAAAAGGCAAGATGGGGGTCCATCCTACCTTTTTCAGTGCTAAGTGTTATCCTCGTATAATATTAGGCGGTGTTTTTCCTTGTAACCCTGCAACTAAATTCTCTGCAGCGGTCATTGCCATTTGGTGTCTTGTCTTTAATGTCGCAGATCCGATGTGCGGCAGCGTAACAACGTTTGTTAAAGATAATAACGGATTATCTTTTTCGACCGGTTCCTGTGTAAATGTATCGATACCTGCTGCAAAGATTTTCTTTTGTTTCAGTGCGTCGATTAATGCAGGTTCATCAACTGTTTTCCCGCGGGAAGCATTAATGAAAATAGCTGTTTCTTTCATTAATGAAAATTCTTTTTCTCCAATGAGCTGATATGTTTCTTCTGTTAATGGCGTTAAAAGAACAATGAAATCAGATTGCTTTAGTAGTGTGTGTAAATCACAATACGCGGCATCAAATTTTTGTTCGGCCTCTTCCTTACGACGCCGATTATAATAAAGGACATTCATATCAAATCCAAATTTTGCGCGCTTGGCAACAGCTTCTCCAATTCGCCCCATTCCAATAATCCCAATTGTACTATGATGTACATCCAGTCCGAAGTGTTTTTTTGTAATTTCGGCATTCCAATTACCGTCTTTTACATAAGAATCAAGCTCACATACGCGTCGTCCAGCTGATAGCATAAGAGCGAAAACAAGATCGGCCACTGTATCATCTAATACATATGGAGTATTCGTTCCAATCACGTTTCTGCCCTGCATCGCTTCTAAATCAAAGTTATCATAGCCAACAGAAATGTTGCTCACAACTTTTAAGTGAGGAGCTGCTCGCAATAACTCTTCGTCGATTTTTGTCCCAAAGTTAAGCAAGCCATGTTTATCTTTTATTTTTTCTAATAGAACTTCACGAGGAATCTTTTCATTACTATCCCATTTTTCATATTCACAATGCTCGGAGAGATATGTTTCTACAAATTTTGGAACGCGTTCAGCGATATATACTTTTGGTTTCACGGTTTCCGCCCCTTTCTTTTTCATTTTTACATAATTCTCTAAAAAAATCTTCTTTTCAAACATAAAAAGGTGTCTGTATAATTTAAAAACAAACAAAAGGAAGGATGAAGAATATGGTGACTGAAAAAGAATTAGAATTATTAGCTTGTCTTGAAAAAAGTAGTCGTTTATCCGTAGAAACTTTAGCAAAAATGTTAAATATAAAAGTAGAAGCAGTAAAAGAAATGGTTGAGAAATTAGAAAGAGAAAAAATCATTGTTGATTATGTTACACATATAGATTGGACAAAAGTAAAAGAACATAGTGGTTTAACAGCTATGATTGATGTGAAAGTTACACCGAAGCACGGTGTTGGCTTTGATTCTGTTGCAGAACAAATTTATCGTTATTCAGAAGTGAAATCGGTTTATTTAATGTCAGGGACATACGATCTTTCTATTACGTTGGAAGGAAAAAGTATGAGTGAAGTGGCAAGTTTTGTTTCTGAAAAGTTAGCAACAATTGAATCAGTTGTGTCAACAACAACACATTTTATTTTGAAAAAATATAAACATGAGGGACTTATTTATGACAAAACTGATGATGATAAACGGATTGTGGTGGCACCATGAAGCAGTTTGAACTATCAAGAGCAGCAGAATCTTTACAACCATCCGGTATCCGTAAGTTTTTTGACTTAGCGGCAGGTATGAAAGGTGTTATTTCACTAGGAGTGGGAGAGCCGGATTTTGTTACACCATGGCATGTGAGACAGGCATGTATTCGTTCGTTAGAAGAAGGATACACAGCATATACTGCGAATGCAGGATTATTGGAGTTACGTCAAGAAATAGCAAAGTATCTTCAAAAGCAATTTCATGTTTCCTATAATGCAGATGAAGAAATTATTGTTACAGTTGGAGCGAGCCAAGCGTTAGATGTTGCGATGCGCGCTATTGTAAATCCTGGCGACGAAGTGATCATCATTGAACCGAGCTTTGTATCATATGGCCCACTTGTTACATTAGCTGGAGGAGTGCCAGTTCCGGTAGCAACTTCATTAGAGAATGCATTTAAAGTACAGTCGGAGCAAATTGAAGCAGCGATTACAACAAAAACAAAAGCAATTTTACTTTGTTCTCCAAATAATCCAACAGGAGCACTTCTAAACAAGTCTGAATTAGAAAAGTTAGCAGTAATCGTTGAAAAATATAATCTCATTGTATTATCTGATGAAATTTATGCGGAGCTTGTATATGACGAGGCTTATACGAGTTTTGCGAGCATAAAAAATATGCGTGATCATACGATTTTAATTTCAGGATTTTCAAAAGGATTTGCGATGACTGGATGGCGCCTTGGAATGATTGCGGCCCCTGTCCACTTTTCAGAGTTGATGCTGAAAATTCATCAATATTCAATGATGTGCGCACCAACGATGTCACAATTTGCAGCATTAGAAGCGCTTCGTTTTGGAAATGATGAAGTCATTCGAATGAGAGAAAGTTATAAAAAGCGCCGTAATTTTATGACGACATCGTTTAATGAAATGGGTTTAACGTGTCATGTGCCAGGCGGAGCATTCTATGTGTTTCCTTCGATTTCTTCAACAGGATTATCCTCAGCAGAATTTGCGGAACAATTATTGCTAGAAGAAAAAGTTGCAGTTGTACCTGGAAGTGTGTTTGGTGAGAGCGGTGAAGGGTTTATTCGATGTTCATATGCAACTTCGCTTGAACAATTAATGGAAGCTATGAAGCGAATGAAACGATTTGTAGAAAATAAAAAAAGGACAAAACAGAATACGTTTTGTCCATAAAAGGGGGGGAATACTAGAAAGCCATGTGTTAGTATTCTATCCCAATATTTGAAAATTATACTTACTAAAGGAAACTTTTTCATGAATTTTGAATGAAATGGGAGCTGGTGGTATAATTTACTAATATAGAGTGAAGTTTTTCTCAAGTGGGATATTTCTTTCCGCTTGAGAATGAGTCTTCACCAATTGGATATTTATGAGCAGTTACTCACTTTGCGTATACATGCGTTTAAATGTTGAGGTGGGTACTTTTACTGCAACCTGCAAATAGCAGGGAAACTGGTAAACGTATGGGAGTGTTTCATATGTCAGAACAATACACAACAGGAGTGGTTGTAAAAGGGAAAGTAACTGGAATTCAAGATTACGGTGCATTTGTAGCATTGGATCAAGAAACACAAGGACTTGTGCATATATCTGAAATTACAAATGGGTATGTAAAAGATATTCATGATTTTTTAAAGGTTGGAGATATAGTAGAAGTAAAGGTACTTTCAATTGATGAAGAACACAGAAAAATGAGTTTATCGTTAAAAGCAGCAAAGCGTAAGCAAGGAAGAATTATCGTACCAAATCCATCTGATAAAGGATTCAATACGCTTCGTGAGAAGTTAACAGAGTGGATTGAAGAATCACAGTTAATAAAATAAAAGAGAATCGCTAATTTAGCGATTCTCTTTTATTTTATTATGATATATATTAGCAAATATGATTGCATGCAATCATATTCGTATGTCGGATGGGAAGTACGAAGTCCGTGCCTTATTATCGAACTTCGCGTGTTTCTGGGTGTGTTCCGAGATTTTCGGATGGTTTAAATAATAAGCCAAGGTTAATCAGCCCAGAAATACCAACGATACCGTAAATGATTCGTGCAAGTGCTGAACTTTGCCCACCGAAGATAGCTGCTACTAAATCAAATTGAAAGAATCCAATTAGTCCCCAGTTGACGGCACCAATTACAGTGAATACTAAAGCAATACGTTGTAAAGTACTCATCTTGAGTAATCCTCCTTAAATTTGAAGCATAAGCAAGCCTTTAGTTTTCGTGAGTAGTAAGAATCCACCTATATGAGGTTGGTGGGTATAAAGCGAAATCCGAAAATGGAAGTGCACCTTATACAACTTAACTCTGTTATAGAATGACTCTCCTTTGTTGTTTTTATACACAAAAAAATATTCATCATATGATGTATATACATCTATACTTTAAAATGCGGATTTTTATGCAAAAAATGAACTTTTTCTAAAAAATACATATTGGTTACGTTTACAATTCTCCAATTGCTTGATTTACAATCCCAGTTTCGCTAAAGTGAATACAGAAATACATATACATAATTGGAGGGAAAAAGATGAGCACACATGTGACGTTCGATTATTCTAAAGCGTTATCGTTCATCAGTGAACAAGAACTAACTTATTTACGTGATGCAGTAAAAGTATCACACCATGCAATCCATGAAAAAACTGGAGCTGGGAACGATTTCCTTGGGTGGGTAGAGCTTCCGCTTCAATATGACAAAGAAGAATTTGCTCGCATTCAAAAGAGTGCAGAGAAAATTAAAAATGACTCTGACATTTTACTTGTTATAGGTATTGGTGGTTCTTACTTAGGAGCACGTGCAGCAATTGAAATGTTAAACCATTCTTTCTACAACACGCTTTCTAAAGAACAACGCAAAACTCCACAAGTGCTATTTGTTGGACAAAACATTAGCTCCACTTATATGAAAGATTTAATGGATGTATTAGAAGGTAAAGATTTCTCCATTAACGTTATTTCCAAATCAGGTACAACAACAGAACCTGCAATTGCATTCCGTGTTTTCCGTAAATTATTAGAAGAGAAATATGGAAAAGAAGAAGCGCGTAGACGTATTTATGCAACAACTGATAAAGCGCGTGGTGCTTTAAAAACATTAGCTGACGAAGAAGGATACGAAACATTCGTAATTCCAGATGATGTTGGCGGTCGTTTCTCTGTATTAACACCAGTTGGTTTATTACCAATTGCAGTGAGTGGTTTAAATATTGAAGAGATGATGCAAGGTGCAGCTGCCGGACATAATGACTTTGCGAAATCTGAGCTGGAAGAAAACCCTGCTTACCAATATGCAGTTGTACGTAATGCTCTATATAATAAAGGAAAAACGATTGAAATGCTTGTTAACTATGAGCCAGCACTTCAATATTTTGCTGAGTGGTGGAAACAACTATTTGGCGAAAGTGAAGGGAAAGATCAAAAAGGAATTTTCCCATCTTCAGCAAACTTCTCTACTGATTTACATTCATTAGGTCAATACATTCAAGAAGGACGTCGTGACTTATTTGAAACAGTTCTTAAAGTAGGAAAATCTACACATGAACTAAAAATTGAATTAGATGAGAGCGATTTAGATGGTCTGAACTACCTTGCTGGTGAAACAGTAGACTTCGTAAACACAAAAGCATACGAAGGTACATTACTAGCTCATAGTGATGGCGGGGTACCAAACTTAATCGTAAACATTCCAGAATTAAATGAATACACATTCGGTTACCTTGTATACTTCTTCGAAAAGGCATGTGCGATGAGCGGTTACCTATTAGGCGTAAATCCATTTGACCAACCAGGTGTAGAAGCATACAAGAAAAACATGTTTGCTCTTCTTGGAAAACCAGGATTCGAAGAATTAAAAGCAGAATTAGAAGAACGTTTGAAGTAAGAAAAGCGGAAGCGGCTTGCTCAGAACCGCAGGGCATTGGAGTTCTCGACGAAGAAGTGTTTTTTACTTCGACCGAGAGAGTGAAATGACCGGAGGTTCTAGCCGCTGTATGTAGCTGAACAAAGAAAAGCGGAAAAAGCTATCGGGATAGTCCCGATAGCTTTTTTTATTGGAAAGATTGGGATGAGACTTGTCGAATGTTGCTGAATAGACGATAAGTTGTGTCGAATCGCCGATATATCGATATTAGAACAAATATGAATCGGGCATGCTAAGGAAAAAGTCTAGGAAGGATGAATAGCTTGATTCCAATTCAATCAAATTTAGAAGGCCATACATATGCCCTTTTTAAATTAGAAGAAGTATTAAAACCGCTTGGTTATAGTATCGGCGGCAATTGGGATTACGAGAAAGGATGCTTCGATTATAAAATAGATGAGGAAGATGGGTATCAATTTTTAAGAGTACCATTTACAGCAGTTGAAGGAGAGCTGGATGTACCGGGAGTAGTTGTTCGCCTTGATACACCGTATCTTCTTTCACATGTATACCAAGACGAACTGGATGATCAGGTAAATACATTAGCAGCTGGAGCAAGTGGGTTAGATCAATTTGCAGAGCCACAAGATGCAGATGGGAATATAAAAAGAAAATATATTGATATTGGAAAGGCATTAGTAAAAGAGTTGGAAAAGCATCTCATTAATGTTTAATTACGATAAATACGTCGCTTTCAATAGTAACGAAGGAATGAATGGGATTGATGTGATATTGTTCATTCCGCTGCACACCTAGCAGTAGGATGCCTTGTTTTAAAAGGAGGCTACTGCAAGCCTCGAAAGTTTTTCCGCTATAAGATGTAGGAACAGTCATCAGCTGCAATTTACTTTCCGAGATTTCATTATAAAGTGTAAATAATACACCTGAAATAGAAGGGAATAAAAGAGATGCAGTAAAGACGTAGCTTGTTAATTTATTTCCTTCTATAATTTCTGTCGCTCCCGCTCTAGTTGCATTTTGAACTTGTTCAGAAGTGAGTAGTTCAGCGATACAGTGAATATTTGGATTCAGTCCTTTAGCAGTTAAAATGTTTAAAATTGATTGTGTGTCAGCTAAGCTTTCATTTTTTTCTTTATCTGCCGTTATTAAAATCGTATGGGCTGTTTTAATATTTGCTTTTAATAAAGTTTGATCATGGTGTGGACATCCTTTAATAAACTCTAAGTGATGGAAAGGTTTTGGAAGCAACGGAAGGGTTTCGTCGATGAGTACGATATCAAGGTCTGGTTGTAACACATGCATTTGGCTCACGACTTGTTTTGCGCGCTCATTCCAGCCGACAATAATCATATGACCGTGACAAGAAGCAGCTTCTTCGCCTTTAATTTTCATATATTGCTTACTAATCATTTCGGTAGCGAATAATACCATATAATAGGAGCAGAAACCTGTGCCTAATAAAATGAGAATCATGCCTGTAAGTTTTCCTACAGGTGTATGCGGAACGTAATCACCGTAACCGACAGTAAAGGTTGTAACAAGTGCCCACCAGATTCCATCAAACCATGTAGAAAAGTAAGTGGGTTCTAATTTATATATTAGAAAACCAAAAACAGTAATAAGTACAACAATGAAGCTAATTAAGCGGAAAATAATGGAGTCGCGAAATACATCTACTAGGTTAGCTCGTGATTTCAAACTTATATTCCTCCTCATTTTGTATAGCTACATTGTTACCATTATGAAAAAAAGAAAAACTCTCTGTTTTGTAAGAGAGTCTTTTCAGTAGTTCATAAGGAATACTACATACTTTCAACTTCCGTTTGCTGTACACTTTCTAAATGTTGCAGCGCATAATAGACGTCAGCTGTATGTCTTTTTTGATCGACAGACAATTTTAGTTGTAAAAAGTGTGAACCATTTTCTAATGTTTTGAGTTTCATGTTTTTTACTTTTATGTCCATTGCTTTTATTTCTTCAATAACAATAGGGATATTGTTCATATTGCTTACAACAAGTTTGACAGCGATATCTCGTTGCCGGAGTGACCTAGGACCTAAAACTTTCATTGTTAATGGAATGAGTTCGACGCTAATCATAAGAAAACACATGCCGAAAATTGCTTCAAGATAAAAACCAGCCCCCACAGCGATTCCAATACCGGAAGCTCCCCAAATCATAGCGGCGGTAGTTAAGCCTGCAATACTGTCATTTCCTCTTCTTAAAATAACACCGGCACCTAAAAAACCAATTCCAGATACAATTTGAGCTGCAAGGCGAAGGGGGTCCATGTTGATATGATCTGTATGAGGTAAGTTATAAGCTGATTTAATAGAAACAATCGTGAGGAGACAGCTAATAATTGAAATGACTAAGCACGTTTTTAAGCCAAGTGGTTTTCTTTTTAATTCACGTTCTAAACCGATAGCAAATCCTAAAATAGCAGAGAGACCTAACTTGATTAGTAAATCGGTATAGTCCATATGTATATTCCTCCTTGTGAGTTTGTTCGATGTAGTGGTGATGACAATCTATCAATAGAAAGTTCATCTTATAAAGTTGTGAATTGTATCTTTGTAAAGAATATGGATAAGAAGTTATAAACGCGTTGAGACGAACTGAAATGTAGAGAAAAACGGTGTTGATGGAAGATAAGCTGTATGTAAAGAAGAATATTCTATATAAAGTGAAACTTTAATCAGTGGGGGGGGGTCTTCATCCCCCACTGATTATTAGTTGAACCAATCGGGCTTTTACGGACAGTTGATCCCCCACCTATCTTCCTCATTTCTCTCTGAACCTTGAGGTGGGGGTGTTACTGCCCGTTAATGCGGGATAAATACAAATTGAAAAACCGACACAAACCTTTTTTAGGTGGGAGAGAGAATCCGTCCATGCATAGAAGCGCCAACCCCATGCCAGGTGAAAGCAAGGAGAGGAACCGAATGCAGGTCACTTCTTGTTCTGTAATAGCAATGATTTATATGTTGGAAAATCAAAATGGATATATATATTATTAATTATATGACGTAAATAGAGAAACTTGGCTATTTTTTATAAAAAAGTTTTAAAAGGGTGTTGCATTTCATTTTTCCACATGATATATTAATAACCGTCGCTGATGCGAAACAGCAGAAAGCGAAAAAAGAAATTAAAAAACTTAGTTGACATCGAAAAATGAAGATGTTAACATAAGGA
>NZ_CATKPV010000053.1:0-74425 GCF_949768135.1 Bacillus sp. IT-79MI2
ATATATTTTTATTTGCCAAATGTAGTAATCCATAAATTTAGCAATGCTAAAAAAGAAAAAAGAAGAGGCTGTTTAAAATAATAGCGATTTGTTTTGGTTTTCCAGGTTTTCCGAACGAACTTAGAATAATTCCGATAATGGACTAATTATTTCTACAAGCAGTATAGGTTTGAAGTAATGATAGTAGAAAAAGTGAGATGTTATAAAGGAAGAATCAATAATTGCACCAGTTACTGCGATGAAAAAAATAAATATGACCATACATTAAGGTTCTGCATAATTAATCCACCTATAAATTAGTGTGAACTTATAGTAATAGTATCATGAGCTTCACTTAAATATACAAAAAATGATATTACTTGAACCTTAATT
Organism: Bacillus sp. IT-79MI2; assembly: GCF_949768135.1. Lineage (NCBI taxonomy): Bacteria > Bacillati > Bacillota > Bacilli > Caryophanales > Bacillaceae > Bacillus > Bacillus sp. IT-79MI2. The sequence continues at coordinate 373 of NZ_CATKPV010000053.1, forward strand.
TGATTACTTCTTCTTATGCTAAGGTTATACATAGTATGAATTTGAAAATACATAACTGTTATTGTGATAAATTTAGAAAATGAAATTCGATTAAATCCTGGTTAAGGTATTTTATCGCTACATGGCTAGATCTTCATATGATTGCATCTTATACGCCTATCCTAATTCCCTTTCCCACTTGCATATATTTTCACTTCTTCTTTTGAATATAACTAAAACACGAACGATATCAATAACTAACAAAAAAACATTCGATTATTTGTTGACATGGCTTATGAAATGTTGTTAATATATCCATAGAAACAATATTATATCGCACCTCATATAATCGCGGGGATATGGCCTGCAAGTCTCTACCTAACGACCGTTATTCGTTAGACTATGGGGGAAAGTCACTCGGTATTTTTCTATTCACAAGGGATACGTATGCCTGAGTAGAGCGCTTTCTCTCATAGTAAAAGAGAAACTGTTCTATTTCAGGCTTTTTTTATTTGAATCGGGGGGATTCTAATATGAAATCACTAGTTGGAGTCATAATGGGAAGCACGTCAGACTGGGAAACAATGAAATATGCTTGTGACATTTTAGATGAATTACACATTCCGTATGAGAAAAAAGTTGTATCCGCTCATCGGACTCCAGATTATATGTTTGAATATGCAGAAACAGCTCGTGAACGTGGATTAAAGGTTATTATTGCTGGAGCTGGGGGAGCCGCTCATTTACCAGGGATGGTTGCAGCGAAGACAAATCTTCCTGTAATCGGTGTTCCTGTTCAATCAAAAGCGTTAAATGGTTTAGATTCTTTACTGTCTATCGTTCAAATGCCAGGAGGGGTTCCAGTTGCGACTGTTGCGATTGGTAAGGCTGGTTCAACAAACGCAGGACTACTTGCAGCACAAATACTTGGATCATTTCATGATGACATACATGACGCATTAGAACTCAGACGAGAAGCAATTGAGAAAAATGTGCGTGAAGGTAGTGAACTGATATGACAAGAATCATTTTACCGGGAAAAACAATTGGAATTATTGGCGGTGGCCAGCTTGGAAGAATGATGGCGCTAGCAGCGAAGGAAATGGGTTATAAAATTGCTGTATTAGATCCGGCAAAACATTCACCATGTGCACAAGTTGCTGATATCGAAATTGTTGCATCTTACGATGATTTGAAAGCGATTCAGCATTTAGCGGAAATAAGCGATGTTATCACATATGAATTTGAGAATATTGATTATAGATGTTTACAATGGCTTGAAAAACATGCGTATTTACCACAAGGCAGTCAGTTATTAAACAAAACGCAAAATCGTTTTACAGAAAAGAATGCAATCGTAAAGGCTGGTTTACCAGTAGCACCATATAGACTTGTGAAGAAGCAAGATGAACTTTTAGAAGCAATTACGGAACTTTCCTTTCCTTGTGTGTTAAAAACAACAACAGGAGGATATGACGGAAAAGGGCAAGTTGTTTTAAGAAGTGAGACGGATGTTGTAAGAGCAAGGGAGCTTGCCAGTCAAGCTGAATGTATTCTTGAAAAATGGGTGCCATTTGAAAAAGAAATATCAGTTATTGTAACTCGTAGCGTAAGTGGTGAAACGAAGGTATTTCCAGTAGCTGAAAATATTCACGTTAATAACATCTTACATGAATCCATCGTACCAGCTCGTATTACAGAAGAGCTTTCACAAAAAGGAATTGAATATGCACAGGTACTAGCGGATGAACTGCAGCTTGTGGGAACACTAGCGGTAGAGATGTTTGCTACGGCAGATGGTGAGATTTATATTAATGAATTAGCACCAAGACCTCACAATTCTGGACATTATACACTGGATGCATGTGAAATAAGTCAATTTGGGCAACATATTCGAGCAATCTGTAATTTACCTCTTGGAGAAACAATTTTGTTAAAACCAGTTGTCATGGTAAACATTTTAGGCGAACATATAGAAGGGGTCCTAAAGCAAGTGAATAGATTAACCGGGTGCTATTTACACTTGTATGGAAAAGAAGAAGCAAAGCTGCAGCGTAAAATGGGGCATGTAAATATTTTAAATGAAAATGTTGAAGATGCTTTAGACAAAGCGCAAGAATTGCATATTTGGGACCATCAAGAACAACTGTTGGAGGGAAAAAAATGATTAGTCGTTATACACGCCCTGAAATGGGTGCGATTTGGACAGAAGAGAACAAATTTAAAGCGTGGTTAGAAGTTGAGATTTTAGCATGTGAAGCATGGGCCGAACTTGGTGATATCCCAAAAGAAGATGTGAAAAAAATTCGTGAACATGCAGCATTCGATATGGAGCGTATTTATGAGATTGAAAAAGAAACACGTCATGATGTAGTTGCTTTCACTCGTGCTGTATCAGAAACACCAGCATTAGGTGAAGAACGCAAATGGGTACATTACGGTTTAACATCTACAGACGTAGTAGATACAGCTTTATCTTATATCTTAAAACAAGCAAATGAAATTCTACTAAACGACTTAGAAAATTTCATTACTATTTTAGCTAACAAAGCAAAAGAGCATAAGTACACAATTATGATGGGAAGAACACACGGTGTTCATGCAGAACCAACAACATTTGGTTTAAAACTTGGTCTTTGGTATGAAGAAATGAAACGTAACTTAGACCGTTTCAAACAAGCAGCTGATACAGTTCGCGTTGGTAAATTGTCTGGTGCAGTTGGTACATACGCGAACATTAATCCATTCGTAGAAAAATATGTTTGTGAAAACTTAGGGCTAGAAGCAGCTCCGATTTCAACACAAACATTGCAACGTGATCGTCATGCACATTACATGTCAACACTTGCATTAATCGCAACATCTATTGAGAAAATGGCAGTCGAAATTCGTGGTTTACAAAAGAGTGAAACACGTGAAGTGGAAGAGGCATTTGCGAAAGGGCAAAAAGGTTCTTCTGCAATGCCACATAAACGAAATCCAATCGGTTCTGAAAATATGACTGGTTTAGCTCGTGTTATCCGTGGTTATATGATGACATCTTACGAGAATGTTCCATTATGGCATGAACGTGATATCTCACATTCTTCTGCAGAACGTATTATCTTACCAGATGCAACAATCGCATTAAACTACATGTTAAATCGCTTTGGTAATATCGTGAAAAACTTAACGGTATTCCCAGAGAACATGAAGCGTAATATGCAAAGAACATACGGTTTAATTTACTCTCAACGCGTAATGCTTACGCTAATCGACAAAGGTATGGTACGTGAAGAAGCTTACGATATCGTACAGCCTAAAGCGATGGAAGCTTGGGAGACACAAGTACAATTTAAAGAGCTTGTAGAAGCTGATGGGCGTATTACAAGCAAATTAACACAAGAAGAAATCAACGAATGCTTTAACTACGAGCATCACTTACAACATGTTGATACAATTTTTGAACGTCTTGGATTAAACTGATAATTTTATATGGCACAGAATAGAGTGATTCTGTGCCATTCTTTATAAAAAAAATATTCATATTTTTCAAACTACAGGGGGCTTGCGAAATGCAAAAGCTAGAATTGCTGTATGAAGGTAAGGCAAAAAGAATTTATCGTACAGAAGCAGCAGATATGGTTTGGGTAGAGTACAAAGATAGTGCTACTGCTTTCAATGGGGAGAAAAAAGCGACAATTACAGGAAAAGGTCGTCTGAACAATGAGATTACAACTCTTTTATTCAGAAAGTTACAAGAAGTGGGAATCAAAACACATTTTGTTGAGAAGCTGTCAGACACAGAACAACTTGTGAAAAAGGTAAGCATTATTCCATTAGAGGTTGTCACAAGAAACGTAATTGCAGGAAGTCTTTCAAAGCGATTAGGAATGGAAGAAGGAACTGCACTTGTAGCACCAATCGTAGAATTTTACTACAAAGATGATGATTTAGGAGATCCGCTTGTAACAGAAGATCATATCCGTGTGTTAAACGTTGCAACGCCAGAGCAAGTAAGTACATTAAGAGAAAAAGCTCTACAAATCAATCAAGTATTGATTGAGCACTTCGCAAGCTGTCGTGTAAGATTAGTAGATTTTAAATTAGAGTTTGGGCTAACAGAAGAAGGCGAAATCGTATTAGCGGATGAAATTTCACCAGATACTTGCCGTTTATGGGATAAAGAGAGTAATGAGAAATTTGATAAAGATGTATTCCGCCGTGATTTAGGTAATTTAACAGAGGCATATGAAGAAATTTTAAAACGTTTAGGGGGAGCTTCACATGTATAAAGTTAAGGTATATGTAACATTAAGAGAGAGCGTATTAGATCCACAAGGAACAGCAGTGAAAGGTGCTCTTCACAGTCTTTCCTTTACAGAAGTACAAGATGTCCGCATTGGTAAATATATGGAGTTAACAATCGATAAATCAGTAACTGATCTGGATAGCAAGGTAAAAGAAATGTGTGAAAAACTATTAGCAAACGTTGTAATGGAAGATTATCATTACGAAGTTGAGGAGGTTGTCGCACAGTGAAATTTGCCGTAATCGTTTTTCCAGGTTCGAACTGTGATGTTGATATGTTTCATGCAATTAAAGATGAGCTTGGCGAAGAGGTAGACTACGTTTGGCATGATGCAGAGAATTTAGATGAATATGATGCAATTCTTTTACCAGGAGGCTTCTCTTACGGTGATTACCTTCGCTGTGGTGCTATTTCTCGCTTCGCCAATGCAATGAAGGCTGTACAAAAAGCAGCTGAGCAAGGAAAGCCGATTTTAGGCGTATGTAATGGATTCCAAATTTTAGTTGAGTCAGGATTGTTACCAGGTGCACTAATGCGAAATGAAAACTTAAAGTTTATGTGCCGTACTGTTCAGTTACGTGTTGAAAATAACGAAACGATGTTTACATCGCAATATGAAAAAGGTGCAGTAATCAATATTCCAATTGCACATGGTGAAGGAAATTACTACTGCGATGAAGCAACTCTTAAAGAATTAGAAGAAAAGAACCAAATTGCATTCCGTTATGTAGACAATCCAAACGGAAGCGTTTCAGATATTGCAGGTATTGTAAATGAAAAAGGAAATGTACTTGGCATGATGCCACATCCAGAGCGTGCTGTGAGTGAATTGCTTGGCGGCGCTGAAGGGTTAAAAGTCTTTCAATCTATTTTGAAACATTGGAGGGAAACATATGTCGTTAATGCTTGAACCAAATCCAACACAAATTAAAGAAGAACGTATATATGCGGAAATGGGGCTAACAGACGAAGAGTTTGCCATGGTTGAAAAGATTTTAGGTCGTTTGCCGAACTACACAGAAACAGGACTATTCTCTGTTATGTGGTCAGAGCACTGTAGTTATAAAAACTCAAAACCAGTTCTTCGTAAGTTCCCAACAACAGGAGAGCGTGTACTACAAGGACCTGGTGAAGGTGCAGGGATTGTAGATATCGGTGATAACCAAGCGGTTGTATTTAAAATGGAAAGCCATAATCACCCTTCAGCAATTGAGCCATATCAAGGTGCGGCAACGGGTGTTGGTGGTATTATTCGCGATGTATTCTCTATGGGAGCACGTCCAGTAGCATTATTAAACTCACTTCGCTTCGGTGAACTACAATCACCACGCGTAAAATATTTATTTGAAGAAGTAGTTGCAGGGATTGCAGGATACGGTAACTGCATCGGTATTCCAACTGTGGGCGGAGAAGTACAGTTTGATCCGTGTTACGAAGGAAACCCACTTGTAAATGCAATGTGCGTTGGTTTAATTAATCATGAAGATATTAAAAAAGGGCAGGCGCATGGTGCTGGTAATACAGTGATGTACGTAGGTGCTTCAACAGGACGTGATGGCATTCACGGTGCAACTTTCGCATCAGAAGAATTATCTGAGAGTTCAGAAGCGAAACGTCCAGCAGTACAAGTAGGCGATCCATTTATGGAGAAACTTCTTATTGAAGCATGCCTAGAGCTAATCCAATCTGATGCTCTTGTCGGAATTCAAGATATGGGAGCAGCTGGTTTAACATCATCTTCTGCAGAAATGGCAAGTAAAGCAGGAATGGGTATTGAAATGTACTTAGACGATGTACCACAACGTGAAACAGGTATGACACCATACGAAATGATGTTATCTGAATCACAAGAACGTATGTTGATTGTGGTGAAAAAAGGTAGAGAACAAGAAATTGTAGATTTATTTGAAAAGTACGGACTTGCGGCAGTTACGATGGGGAAAGTAACTGAAGATAAAATGCTTCGATTATTCCATAAAGGTGAAATGGTAGCGGAAGTACCAGCGGATGCATTAGCAGAAGAAGCACCAATTTATCATAAGCCTTCAAAAGAGGCAACGTACTTTAAAGAGTTCCAAGAAATGAAGATGGAAACGCCGAAAGTAGATAACTATAGAGAGACATTACTAGCTCTATTACAACAACCAACGATTGCAAGTAAAGAGTGGGTATATGATCAGTACGATTATCAAGTACGCACAAGTACAGTTGTTACACCAGGATCAGATGCGGCAGTTGTACGTGTACGTGGTACAGAGAAAGCATTAGCAATGACAACAGACTGTAACTCTCGCTACATTTACTTAGATCCTGAAATGGGCGGTAAAATTGCAGTAGCAGAAGCAGCACGTAATATCGTATGTTCTGGTGGAGAACCACTTGCAATTACAGATTGCTTGAACTTTGGTAACCCAGAAAAACCAGAGATTTTCTGGCAAATTGAGAAGTCAGTAGATGGTATGAGTGAAGCTTGTCGCACATTACAAACTCCAGTTATCGGCGGAAACGTATCAATGTACAATGAACGTAGTGGTGAAGCTGTATATCCAACACCGACTGTTGGTATGGTAGGTCTTGTTCATGACTTAAAACATGTAACAACACAAGAGTTTAAGCAAGATGGCGATCTTATTTATGTAATTGGTGAAACGAAAGCTGAGTTTGGTGGAAGTGAATTGCAAAAGATGGTATACGGTAAAATCTTTGGTCAATCACCAAGCATCGATTTAGAAGTAGAATTAAAACGCCAAAAACAATTACTAGAAGCTATTCAAGCAGGACTTGTACAATCTGCACATGATGTTGCAGAAGGTGGTTTAGCGGTTGCGATTGCTGAAAGTGCAATTGGCGCTAAAGGCTTAGGTGCTACTGTGAAATTAGGTGGAGAAGCAACAGCGGCATTATTCGCGGAATCACAATCACGCTTTGTCATAACAGTAAAACGTGAACAACAAGAAGCATTTGAGAAATCAGTAGAAGCAATTCAAGTTGGGGAAGTCACAAATACGAATGAAGTAACAATTCACAATGAAGAAAATGAAGTATTACTTACAGCAAATGTTGATGAAATGAGAAAGGCTTGGAAAGGGGCAATCCCATGCTTGCTGAAATAAAGGGGTTAAATGAAGAATGTGGCGTTTTCGGAATTTGGGGGCATGAAAATGCAGCACAAGTTACGTACTACGGATTGCATAGTTTGCAGCACCGTGGGCAAGAAGGCGCGGGCATTGTTGTCAATAACGGGGAGAAAATTGTTGGCCATAAGGGGTTAGGTTTAGTATCAGAAGTGTTTTCAAGAGGTGAGCTAGAAGGCTTAAATGGAAAATCAGCAATTGGACACGTGCGCTATGCGACAGCAGGCGGAAGTGAAGTAGCAAATGTGCAACCATTACTATTCCGTTTCTCTGATCATAGTATGGCGTTAGCTCACAACGGAAATTTAATTAACGCAAAAATGCTTCGCCGTGAATTAGAGGCAGAAGGAAGTATTTTTCAAACAAGTTCAGATACAGAAGTACTGCTTCATTTAATTAAACGTAATACAAAAGGTTCACTAATCGAGAGCGTAAAAGATGCATTGAACAAAGTAAAAGGCGCATTTGCGTATCTTTTACTAACAGGAAACGAAATGATTGTTGCACTAGATCCGAATGGATTCCGGCCACTTTCAATTGGGAAAATGGGGGATGCGTATGTCGTAGCATCTGAAACATGTGCTTTTGATGTAGTTGGTGCAACATACATTCGTGATGTAGAACCTGGAGAACTACTTATCATTAATGACGAGGGTATTCAAGTAGATCGTTTTACAAACGAAGTAGACCATGCAATTTGTAGTATGGAATACATTTACTTTGCTCGTCCAGATTCTAATATTGCTGGCATTAACGTTCATGCAGCACGTAAAAATATGGGAAAACGTTTAGCGACGGAAGCTCCAATTGAAGCAGATATTGTAACAGGTGTTCCAGACTCTAGTATTTCGGCAGCGATCGGTTATGCAGAAGCAACAGGAATTCCATACGAATTAGGATTAATTAAAAATCGTTACGTTGGTCGTACCTTTATCCAACCTTCTCAAGAATTGCGTGAGCAAGGGGTAAAAATGAAGCTTTCAGCAGTACGAGGCGTGGTTGAAGGAAAGCGTGTTGTAATGATTGACGATTCCATTGTACGAGGAACAACAAGTAAACGTATTGTGCGCATGCTTCGTGAGGCAGGAGCGACAGAAGTACATGTGAGAATTGCTTCTCCGCCACTTAAGTACCCATGTTTCTATGGAATTGATATTCAAACGAGAAAAGAATTAATTGCAGCAAATAACTCTGTAGAAGAAATACGTCAAATCATCGGTGCAGATTCTTTAACATTTTTAAGTGAAGATGGCTTAGTAGATGCAATTGGACGTCCATATGAAGGGAAATACGGCGGCTTATGTATGGCTTACTTTAATGGAGATTATCCAACAGCTCTTTATGATTATGAGCAAGAGCTTTTAGAAAGTATGAAATAAAAAGGCGAGAAGCTTCTACTTCATTTTAAGTAGAAGCTAGCTTTTTCCTAAAACATACTCTATAAAGAGAGTGCCCGCTTGGGTGGGAGAAATTAAAAGACGAGGTGTAAAAAACGATGGCGAATGCATATAAGCAAGCAGGAGTGGATATTGAAGCTGGATATGAAGCGGTATCTCGCATGAAAAAACACGTACAAACAACAATGAGAAAAGAAGTACTAGGCGGTCTTGGCGGTTTTGGAGGTATGTTTGATCTATCAAAATTTGCATTAGAAGAACCTGTATTAGTATCTGGAACAGACGGCGTGGGTACAAAATTGATGCTCGCTTTTATGATGGATAAACATGACACAATTGGTATTGATGCAGTAGCGATGTGTGTAAATGATATTGTTGTCCAAGGGGCAGAACCGCTTTTCTTCCTTGATTACATTGCTTGCGGTAAAGCAGAACCTAGTAAAATTGAAAACATCGTCAAAGGTATATCAGAAGGTTGTCGCCAAGCGAGTTGTGCATTAATTGGTGGAGAGACAGCTGAGATGCCAGGTATGTATTCCACTGAAGAGTATGACTTAGCTGGTTTTACTGTTGGAATTGTTGATAAAAAGAAAATTGTAACAGGTCAGTCTATTGAAGCTGGTCATGTATTAATTGGTTTAGCATCTAGTGGTATTCATAGTAACGGGTATTCTTTAGTACGAAAAGTGTTATTGGAAGACGGACAGCTATCTTTAGATCGTATACATGGTCGCTTAGAACTACCTCTTGGTGAAGAACTATTAAAACCAACGAAAATTTATGTCAAACCTATTTTAGAACTATTGAAAAAGTATGAAGTGTATGGCATGGCACATATTACAGGTGGCGGCTTTATTGAAAATATTCCACGTATGTTGCCGGAAGGAATCGGTGCAGAAATTGAACTAGGTTCTTGGCAAATTCAACCGATTTTCAGCTTACTTCAAGAGGTTGGAAAATTAGAAGAAAAAGAAATGTTCAATATTTTTAACATGGGTATTGGTATGGTAGTTGCAGTAAAAGAAGAAGATGCAAAAGCTGTTGTTCAACTTCTTGCAGAACAAGGAGAAAAAGCACATATTATTGGACGTACTGTAAAAGGATCAGGTGTTACTTTTAATGGAGGCGCAGAACTATGAGTAGATTGGCAGTCTTTGCCTCTGGGAGCGGCTCTAACTTCCAAGCACTAATTAATGCAGTGGAAGAAAAAAGATTACATGCTGAAATTAGTTTGCTAGTATGTGATCAACCCGAGGCACGTGTTATCGGACGAGCGCATTATCATCATGTTCCATGCTTTGCTTTTTCAGCGAAAGAATATGAATCAAAAGAAGCATTTGAAAATGGGATATTAAAAAAACTGCGAGAATACGAGATTGATTGTGTTATTTTGGCAGGATATATGCGTCTTATCGGGCCAACATTATTAGAAGCCTATGGTGGGAAAATCATTAACATTCATCCATCATTATTACCGAGTTTTCCAGGGAAAGATGCTGTTGGTCAAGCATTAGAAGCGGGTGTGAAAGTAACTGGTGTGACAATTCATTATGTAGATGCAGGGATGGATACAGGACCAATTATCGCACAAGAAGCAGTAACAGTTTCTGAAACGGATACGAGAGAGAGTTTACAAAAGAAAATTCAGCAAGTTGAACATAGATTGTACGTAGATACGGTGAACGAAATCGTTCAATTTATAGAAGAGCCAACTGTTAAATAACATTCAACTAGGGGTGAAGGATAAATGAAAAAGCGTGCATTAGTAAGTGTTTCGAATAAAACAGGCGTTGTAGAATTTGTTAAAGGATTACTTGAACAAGGGATTGAAGTTATTTCAACAGGCGGAACGAAAAAATTATTAGAAGAAAACGGCTTACAAGTCATCGGGATTTCTGAAGTAACAGGTTTCCCAGAAATTATGGATGGACGTGTGAAAACATTACATCCAAACATCCATGGTGGTTTACTTGCAGTACGTGACAATGAAACTCATGTAGCGCAAATGAATGAATTAGGTATTGAGCCAATAGATTTTGTTGTTGTAAACTTATATCCATTTAAAGAAACAGTTGCTAAACTTGATGTGACATTTGCTGATGCAATTGAAAATATTGATATCGGTGGTCCAACAATGATTCGTTCAGCTGCGAAAAATCATAAATTTGTATCAGTAATCGTTGATCCAACAGATTATGATGTTGTACTAGCTGAGTTAAAAGAAAACGGTGAAGTTACAGACGAAACAAAACGTAAATTAGCAGCAAAAGTATTCCGTCATACAGCGGCATATGATGCATTAATTTCAAACTATTTAACTGAACAAATGGGAGAAGAAAGCCCAGAAACATTAACAGTAACATTCGAGAAAAAACAAGATTTACGTTACGGAGAAAACCCGCATCAAAAAGCAACATTCTATAAAGCACCATTTGCAGCAACGTCTTCTGTTGCATATGCAGAGCAGTTACATGGAAAAGAGCTATCTTACAACAATATCAATGACGCAGATGCAGCGCTTAGCATCGTGAAAGAATTTACAGAACCAGCAGTGGTAGCAGTAAAACATATGAACCCATGCGGAGTTGGTGTTGGTACTGATATTCATGAAGCATATACACGTGCTTACGAAGCAGATCCAGTATCGATCTTTGGCGGCATTATTGCAGCGAATCGTGAAATTGATAAAGCTACAGCAGAAAAATTACATGAAATTTTCTTAGAAATTATTATTGCACCTTCCTTCTCAGAGGAAGCATTAGAAGTGTTGCAAAGTAAGAAAAACTTACGCCTTTTAACTGTAAATATTGAAAAAGCAGTAAATGCAAGTAAAAAATTAACTTCTGTACAAGGTGGCCTTCTTGTTCAAGAAGAAGATACGCTAGCGCTAGATGAAGATACAATTACAGTTCCAACAAAACGTGAACCAACAGAGCAAGAATGGGCCGATTTAAAACTAGCTTGGAAAGTTGTCAAACACGTAAAATCAAATGCAATTGTTTTAGCAAAAGATAATATGACAATTGGAGTTGGAGCCGGACAAATGAACCGCGTTGGCTCAGCGAAAATTGCTATTACACAAGCTGCTGATAAAGCACAAGGTAGTGCGCTTGCATCTGATGCGTTTTTCCCAATGCCAGATACAGTAGAAGAGGCCGCTAAAGCAGGGATTACAGCAATCATTCAACCAGGCGGATCGATTCGTGATGAAGATTCTATTAAAAAAGCTGATGAGTTTGGCATTGCGATGGTGTTCACTGGCGTACGTCATTTCAAACATTAATAGAGGAAGTTTAAAAAGTCCGGTCAAGATAACCTTCGCATTTCTTCGTTGCATTGCCAGTCCGGTACTCATGTAGTGTCAGCTACACTCCGTGTCCTCCTGGCAGCTGCGCCTCGAACTGCTCGGTTCTCTTGATCCTCCTTTTTAAACTTATATTGTCAGAAGAAGTTCAAAAAGTCCGGTCAAGATAATCTTCTTTTTGAGCATGAACGAGTAGAAACAAACTAGGGGCATTGCTCCTGGTTTGTACTTATTTGAATAATGGAGGATGACATATGAATGTTTTAGTAATTGGCCGCGGTGGACGTGAGCATGCTTTAGCTTGGAAGTTTGCACAGTCTGAGCAAGTGGAAAAGGTATATGTAGCACCAGGAAATGAAGGTATGAGAGATGTGGCAACGCCAGTTGCTATTGATGAAAATGATTTTGATACACTTGTTCTGTTTGCGAAAGAGAACAATATAGGTTTAACATTCGTCGGTCCCGAAATTCCGCTTATGAATGGGATTGTCGATCGTTTTGAGGCAGAAGGACTTCGTGTTTTTGGTCCGAATAAAGCAGCGGCCGTGATTGAGGGCAGTAAAGCTTTTACAAAAGAATTGATGAAAAAGTACGATATTCCAACAGCAGCATATGAAACGTTCACGAATTATGAGGAAGCAGTAGCGTATATTCAAAAAATTGGTGCACCAATTGTTATTAAAGCGGACGGTTTAGCAGCTGGTAAAGGTGTAACAGTGGCAATGACGTTAGAAGAGGCATTACAAGCTGTAAAAGAAATGCTGCAAGATGTGAAATTTGGTGAAGCAAGTAAAAAGGTTGTTATTGAAGAGTTTTTAGATGGACAGGAATTCTCTTTAATGGCATTCGTAAATGGAACAACTGTTTATCCAATGGTAATTGCACAAGATCATAAACGCGCTTTTGATGGTGATAAAGGACCGAATACAGGAGGAATGGGTGCATATTCTCCAGTACCACAAATTCCAGAATCAGCGGTTGAAGTAGCGATTGAAACGGTTTTACATCCAACCGCTCAGGCGATGATCAAAGAAGGTCGTTCATTTACAGGTATTTTATATGCAGGCCTTATTTTAACAAACGAAGGCCCAAAAGTAATTGAGTTTAATGCTCGTTTTGGAGATCCGGAAACAGAGGTTGTACTGCCTCGTTTAGACAATGATTTAGTTGATGTATGTAATAGCGTTTTAGATGGAGAAAAATTAGTACTTAAATGGTCCGAAGAAGCGGTTATTGGTGTCGTACTTGCTTCAAACGGATATCCGGAAGCATATGAAAAAGGCGCTATTATTCGCGGATTAGATACATTAGAAGATGCAATTGTTTTTCACGCAGGTACAGCTATGAAGCATGGAGATTTCGTAACAAACGGTGGTCGTGTACTATTTGTTGCTTGTAAGGAAAAAAACTTACAAGAAGCGAAGGATAAAGTATATAAAGAGATAGAAAAAATCGAGAGTGATGGTTTATTTTATCGAAGTGATATCGGATATCGCGCAATTGAAAAGGTCGATTGCTAGAAGCTAACATGTTTTATGTTAGCTTCTTTTTTGGTTTAATAGTTTTTATGAAAAAAGCAAGTTCTAATAATAAAAGTAGTATATTATCTAGTTGGCTCAGATATTCCGAGTTTCTCCATTTTTCTGTATAGCGTTCGTACACTTACTCCTAAAGCAGCAGCGGCTTGTTTTTTTCCTTCATAATCATAACCATAGTCATGAAGTTTTTGAATAATGCTTTCTTTTTCAGCCTCTTGTAATGCACCATGTTGTTTTGTGGATGAACGCAGCAAATCCGAATTATTTTGAAGAAATGCTGGTAGTGATGATTCAGTTAATTGGCCGCTTTTCTCCATATTCATGCTATATTCTAAAACATTCTCTAGCTCACGAATGTTCCCGGGCCAGTGATATTGCTTTAACTTTTCTAAAAAATCATCTGTATGAGTTTGAATGAATCTTCCTGTTCTTGTTTGTAATTTTTCAATTAAGAAGGGAACTAGTTTTTTTAAGTCTTCTTTTCGCTCTCTTAATGGTGGCAAATGGATAGGAATAACATTTAGTCTGTAGTAAAGATCGGAACGGAATTGTTTAGATTCCATCAATTTTTCTAATGATTGATTAGATGCAGCGATAATCCGGATATTCACTTTTTTAGGAAGTGTTCCACCAATTCTTTGTACAACACCATCTTGCAGCACTTTCAATAGTTTTGGTTGTAAATGGAGAGGGAGATCGGCAATTTCATCTAAAAATAGTGTTCCTCGATCAGCCATTTCAAAGTAACCTGGTTTTCCTTTTTTTCTTGCTCCCGTAAATGCGCCTTCCTCATAGCCGAAGAGTTCACTCTCGAATAACGATTCAGGAATACTAGCACAATTTATTTCAATGAAATCTCCCCTTTGGAACATGCTTTGTTCATGAATTAGTTTTGCCATTAAGCTTTTCCCCGTCCCGGTTTCTCCTGTAATCACGATAGAGGAAGTACTACTTTTCATATTTTTTAAGATTTCTTTTATGTTTTGTAATGTATAGCTGTTTCCAAGGATATATTCAGTTTGTTTTAATTTTGTTCCTATTTTGGAAGTAGAATAATTCATTTCATGGATAATCTCAGTAATAATTTCTTTTAATTTTTCCATCCAATAGATAAAGTCTTTTTGCTGATCGAGTAATTTTTGTTGCTTATCTTTGGAAAAACTAACGAATGAAAGATAGCCATAGTGGCGTTCATTTTGAATCATATTTTGTATAATTTCTGCAGTTGATGGACAGCTCTTTTGAAAGTGACAACCATGACACATATTCATATGTCCTGGCTTATGTACAAAGGTAATGGGATGCTCGTATAGTTTTTGGAAAAAGGGGAGGTAGACACGTTCTCCTTTTTTCTTTTTATATTCTTCCGTTGAAGAAACTAATAGCCCTTCATGGTTGAAATAGGCAATTTCTATTTGTAAGAGTTCGGAAAAGGTATAAATAATTTTTGTGATTGCTGTGATTGTAGACAATTTAGAACCTCCTCTCTATTATATAACCATTGTATGATAATTCTGAAAAATACAAAAGTGTCAAACGTTTGTCAAAAATGTCAAACAATCGTACTAAGATTGCTTGCTATGATAAGGATTTTCTATGCAATAACATTGGCATGATTTTTGCTTAATAAAAAGCAGATGCAAATAAAGGAGGCTTTTTATGGAAAGAGATTATTTTCAATTAAAGGATAAAGTGGCGGTTGTAACTGGGGCGGCATCAGGAATTGGGTATGCGACTGCAACAATTTTTGCTGAAGTAGGGGCTACCGTTATTCTTTTAGATATTGATGAAGAAAAAGGTATGCAGGCCGCACAGAGTTTACGAGATGATGGACAGCGAGCAGAGTTTTTGAAGTGCGATGTAACAAGTGAGTTAGATTGTAAGAATGTCAGTGAACGTATTAGGCAGGTATATGGAAATGTAGATGTGTTGTTTAACAATGCGGGAATTATTAGAAGAAAAACAGTTGTTGAATTAGAGGAAAGGGAATGGGATTCAGTTATTAATGTTTCATTAAAAGGTGTATATCTTTTATCTAAATATATCATTCCAATTATGGCTGAAAAGCAAGGTGGGAGCATTATCAACACAGGTTCCGGATGGGGGCTAAAAGGAGGCGATAAAGCAGCTGCTTATTGTGCTGCGAAGGCCGGGGTTGTGAACTTAACGAAGGCGATGGCAATTGATCATGGTCCGCAAAATATTAGAGTGAATTGTATATGTCCTGGTGATACAGATACACAGTTACTACGTGACGAGGCGAAGCAATTAAATGTGGAAGAGGGAACATTTTTGAAAGAGTCAGCAACAGATCGGCCTCTATCAAGAATTGGTACGCCTCGTGATATCGCAAAAGGTGTTTTATTTTTAGCTAGCGATTTGTCATCTTGGGTGACAGGAACAGAACTTGTTGTTGATGGTGGAGGTTTAGCATAATTGAAAGAATTTTAATAAGGGGGTATTAAGATGACGAAAAAGGTACATCCTTACATTCCAAATATGGTACCTGAAGTAAAGGAAGAGATGTTAAAAGAAATAGGCGCTGAATCAGTGATGGAATTATACGCTTGTATACCAGATGAACTAAAGTTGAAAGAGGAAATGAACATACCAAAGGCGCTTACAGAATACGAATTGCGTCGCCTCATTGAAGGAATATTGTGTAAGAACACGAGTACAAGTGAATATCTAAACTTTCTAGGAGCAGGTTGCTGGCAGCATTTTGTACCAGCAGTTTGCGATGAAGTGAATCAAAGATCGGAATTTCTGACGGCATATGCCGGTGAACCTTACGAGGATCATGGTAGATTCCAAGCGTTATTTGAATATCAAAGTCTAGTAGCTGAACTTGTTGATATGGATGTTGTAAATGTACCGACGTTTGATTGGGGGCAAGCAGCAGCTACAGCGATTCGGATGGCTGCTCGTATAACAAAAAGAACAGAGGTATTAGTAGCGCAAACCGTATCACCTGAAAGAATGAAAATTATTCAAAATTATGGCTCCCCAGATCTTGAATTTGTTTTTGTTAGTTATGATGCTGAGAATGGTCTTCTAGATTTAGAAGATTTAAAGAATAAGATTTCTTCTAATGTGGCAGCCATTTATTTTGAAAATCCTTCCTATTTAGGGTTTATTGAATCACAAGGTATGGAAATTGCGGGAATTGCGAAGCAGAATGATGCACTAGTAGTAGTTGGTGTTGATCCAATTTCACTTGGAGTGTTGGCGCCGCCAAGTCACTATCAAGCGGATATTGTTTGTGGTGATTTGCAGCCGCTTGGTATGCATATGAACTATAGCGGAGGGCAAGCGGGATTCATTGCTACAAGGGATGAAGAAAAGTTTATTAATGAATATCCTTCACGTCTATTTGGAATTGTGCCAACAGTAAAAGAAGGGGAGTATGGCTTTGGCGATGTGGCTTATGATCGGACATCTTTTGCCCTTCGTGAAAAAGGAAAAGAATCAGTTGGTACACAAACTGCGTTATGGGGAATTACAGCTGGGGTTTATTTATCGTTACTTGGACCGAATGGTATGTATGAATTAGGTCAAACCATTATGCAAAATAGTCAATATGCAGTAAAACAACTGAACAAAATTCCTGGAGTGAGAGGTTCAAGATTAAGTTCTCCATTTTTCAAAGAATTTCTTGTCGATTTTAATGAAACTGGTTTATCGGTAGAAACCATAAATAAAAAATTATTAGAAAAGCAGATATTTGGAGGAAAGGATATTTCAAAAGAGTTTCCTATATTTGGCCAATGTGCTTTATATTGCGTTACAGAAGTCCATACGAAGGAAGACCTTGATCGGTTAATTGATGCTCTTCAGGAAGTTGTGACGAATTAAAATAGATGGACAGAAAGGAGAATTGACTCATGAAAAAAATTAAAAGGAATAGTAAAGTTCGTGACTTTCATCAAGCAAAATGGAATGAACCAATTATTTTTGAACTTCACCAGCAAGGAGAAAGAGGAGTAGAGGTTCCATTAGTTGATCAAACGATTGTGAAGGAAGTTGGAGATGGGGTTTCGCAGATTCCTAATTCTATGTATAGAAAAGAAAGACCGAAACTTCCAGAAATCGGTCAGGCGCGTGTGTTAAGGCATTATGTGAGACTTTCGCAAGAGACGTTAGGGTCAGATTTTAACGTTGAAATTGGGCAAGGTACTTGTACAATGAAATATATTCCTAAAATTAATGAATTGTTAGTACGAAATCCTAAAATAATGGAACTGCATCCTCTTCAAGATATAAGCACTGTTCAAGGGATGTTAGAAATCATATACAAATTGGATCTTTGCATGAGAGAAATCTCTGGTATGGATCATTTTTCATTCCAACCGAGTGGCGGTACGCAAGCATTATTTGCTATGGCTTCTATCGTAAGAAAATATCATGAATCTCGCGGAGAAGGGGAAAAACGTAATGAAATTATTACAACTATTTTTTCTCATCCTTCACAAGCGGCTACAGCAGCTGTTAAAGGCTTTAAAATCATTACGCTTCATCCCGATAAAGATGGATTCCCTGACATAGAAAAATTAAAGGCAGTTGTTTCAGAGCGGACAGCGGGATTTGTTGTTGCAAATCCTGAAGATACAGGGATTTTTAATTCGAAAATTAAAGAATTTACAAAGGTCGTACATGAAGCTGGTGGGATTTGTTACTATGATCAGGCAAATGCCAATGGTCTCCTTGGAATTACTAGAGCGAAAGAAGCAGGATTTGATATGTGTTTTTTTAACCTTCACAAAACATTTGCTGCTCCGCATATGTGTGGTGGGCCAGCGACGGGTGCACTTGGAGTGAGAAAAGAGCTAAAAGAATATTTACCTGGGCCAATTGTGGAATGCGATGAAGGAAAATATTATTTAAACAATGACCTGAAACATTCCATTGGAAAAGTGCGCGCTTTTCATGGGGTAGCACAAACAATTCTCAGGTCTTATGCATGGATTCGTGCCCTTGGTCCAGAAGGATTAAAAGAAGTGGCGAAAACAGCTGTATTAAATAACAATTATATGTATCACAAAGTACAAAAGATTCGTGGTGCAAGTGCTCCATATGTAAAAGGACAGCGCCTTGAGCAAGTTCGCTATAGCTGGGAAGAGATGAAAAATGAAACAGGTATTACAACAGAGGATGTCCAAAGAAGAATGACGGATTTCGGCTTGCACTATTGGACGAGTCACCATCCATATATCGTACCCCAGCCGTTCACGCTTGAACCGACTGAGAGCTATTCTAAGACTGACTTAGATGAGTATATAGCAGCCCTTGAACAAATTTCTAAGGAAGCCTATGAAAATCCCAAAGTCATTCAAAACGCTCCACAAAATAGTACGATTCACAAATTAGATGAACAGGATTTTCTCGATAATCCGAAAAAATGGTGTATTACATGGAGAGCGTATCAGAAGAAGGTGCAGTTACTAGAATTGATTTGAATGAAATGGGAAGGCAATCAGAATTGTTTTTGATTGCCTTTCGTTCTATAACATAGTAATTCTATTATTGTGGGTTTAATAGTCTGAATATTCAGAGCAGGAAAGAGAGGACATTGTATATTTTGAAACGAATCACTTGATTTTGCATAGAGTGAATCGGTTATTTTTTAGGAAAGTTGCAAAGAGAGAGGTGAGATGATGGATAATTTAGAGACAAAATCAAATATTGGAACACCATCTACTATAGATGGGAAGTTGAATCGTGGCTTAAGGCCACGACATATATCTATGATTGCAATTGGTGGTGCAATTGGTACGGGGTTATTTGTTGCAAGCGGTGCTACGATTAGTCAAGCGGGACCGGGAGGAGCATTTGTTGCGTACCTTGCTATCGGATGTATGGTTTATTTTTTGATGACAAGTCTTGGTGAAATGGCAACATATCTTCCAACGTCAGGTTCATTTGAAACATATGGAACTCGGTTTGTTGATCCAGCATTTGGATTTACACTTGGTTGGAATTATTGGCTAAGCTGGGCTACAACCATTCCAGCTGAGTTGGCAGCAGGTGCCTTGGTTATGAAATACTGGTTACCAGAATCCTCGGATGTTCTATGGGGGATGCTTTTTTTGACACTTATATTTTTATTAAATGTACTATCTGTTAGAGGGTATGGTGAATCGGAATTTTGGTTTGCTGGTATTAAGGTCGTTACAATTATTCTATTTTTAGTGATTGGTATTTTCATGATACTTGGTATATTCTTTAGCCCGGCAGTAGGGTTTCATAATCTTACGATAGGTGAGGCTCCCTTCAAAGGAGGATTTTTGGCTATAGTTGGTGTTTTCATGATTGCAGGTTTCTCCTTTCAAGGTACAGAAATGGTTGGTATTGCTTCTGGTGAAAGTGAGGATCCAGAGCGGAATGTTCCTCGGGCAATTCGTAGTGTTTTTTGGAGGGTGTTAATTTTTTATGTGTTGGCTATAGCCGTAATCGGGATTATTATTCCATATACAGATCCGAGTCTTCTTAAATCGGATGTGGATCATATTTCTATTAGCCCATTTACTTTAGTTTTTCAAAAAGCTGGACTTGCATTTGCGGCATCATTAATGAATGCTGTTATTTTAACCTCTGTGCTTTCAGCTTGCAATTCTTCTATGTATGCTTCTACTCGCATGCTTTGGGCTCTTGCACAAGAAGGAAAAGCGCCTAAAATTTTGCGCAAGGTAAATAGAAGAGGGGTCCCTACCTATGCTTTGTATGCTAATATTATTTTTGGATTACTTGTCTTTTTATCATCGTTCATTGGCGATGGCGTTGTTTATATATGGTTGCTTAATATGACGGGGTTAACGGGATTTTTAACATGGATTGGAATCGCAATCTGTCATTATAGATTTCGTAAAGCATACGTGGCGCAAGGGAGAGACCTAAATGAACTCAAATTTAAGGCGAAATGGTATCCCTTTGGTCCGTTGTTTACGTTAGTATTATGCATCATTGTTATTATTGGACAAGGAAGTGAAGTGGTTTCTGGAGGGGAGATTAACTGGTATGGAATGCTTGTATCGTATATTAGTGTGCCAGTGTTTCTTATTCTTTGGTTAGGTTATAAGTTTATTAAAAAGACGCAGGTTGTCCCGTTAAAAGAGTGTGACTTTAGTCGAGATGATTTGTGAAAACACACCCGCTGAACGCGGGTGTGTTTTTGTGTAGGGAAGAGAGCCATTTAACATAAATTTAAGACTCTTTCTCTTTTTTTAGTTTTCCTTTTTGCTTTGCTATTTCTCGAAGTAAATATTCGATGTGTGCGTTGACGCTGCGAAATTCATCATCCGCCCATTTTTCGATGACTGCGTGCAATTCAGGATCAATACGTAATGGAAAGCTTTTCTTTTTGGCCATAATTACATACAACCTTTAATATAGACTTCCTGTATTAATAACTGGTTGTGCACCTTTATCTGAAACGATGGCAACCAATAAGTTGTTAACCATGTTTGCTTTACGCTCATCATCTAAATCGAGTACGCCTTCTTCATCTAACATATGAATCGAATCTTTCGCCATTTTCACAGCACCTTCGACAATCTCTTTTCGTGCTGCTAGAACAGCTTTCGCTTGTTGACGCTGAAGCATCGCATGTGCAATTTCTGTTGCATAAGCCAAATGTGTTAAACGAGTTTCTAGTACTTCTACACCAGCAATATTTAAGCGCGCTTCTAATTCACGTCTTAGTTCCTCAGAGATTTCTTCGGCATTTCCACGTAGTGTGATGCAATTATCATCTTGAAAATTATCATACGGATACTTCGTTGCAACGTGGCGAATTGCTGTCTCACTTTGAATTTCGACGAATTGATCATAATGTTCAACCCCAAAAATCGCTTTTGCTGAATCGACAACTTTATAAACGACAACAGCTGCAATTTCAATCGGGTTCCCTTCTACATCATTTACCTTTAGTTTTTTACTATTAAAGTTTTCAACGCGAAGAGAAACAGTTTGACGAAGTGCGAATGGAATTGTTAAAAATAATCCATTTTGACGGATTGTTCCTAAATAGTTCCCAAAAAACGTAATCACTTTTGCTTGATTTGGTTGGACAATCCCAATACCGGTGGCAAGAATCGCAGCTAAAATTAGACAAAGTACAGCTACTACAAATATTTCTTGTACGAGGCAAAACACACCGATACCGGATAAAGCTAAAAGACCAATAATACCTAGAAAACCATTTACATAAAACACTTGTTTTTCTCTCATATAATCGCCTCCTTCTGATATAAAAATGATATCATTTTTATATCATCGAATGCAAGGGAGGAAAGTCTAATTTTCTGAAAAAAATAAAAATGATTCTTAGAAGAACGGGGAAATTAGTTTTTTAGGTGTGCGGCGCGATACATCTCAAATTAATATATAGCTACAGTTATTTATCCCGCATTATCGGGCAGTAAGACCTCCACCTCAGAATTCAGCAAAAGCAAAGAGATTAGGTGGGGGTAGTTCAATGGAATCTCTTAGGGGAAATAAAACAAAAAAGAACATTAGTTCTGTTTTGTGATAAAATAAAGAAGACTTAGCCGCCCACTGCAGCAGCTAAGTCCCTTTGAGAGCATCTTGCATTGTGACAAATGATTCAAAGCGGTTTCGCCAGGATTGCTTCTTCAATCGCTGACTCAATCTCTTTGTCAGAAGCATCATAACTTCCTTTTGATCCTGGTTTGTCAGGACTGGAAGTGTGACTTACTTCTTCTTGTTTAGCATGTCCTTTTTTATTAAAATCCATGCTAGGTATTTTAAAGGCACCCATGTTTATATATTTTCCGAATTTACATGCTTCAGTAATAGGACAGAAACGCAAGATTCCTTCTGCAATTTTCATTGCACTAAGCCACAGCAAAACCTTTGACCAAGTGCACCATGGTTTACGTGTGAGTTTAGCTGTGCTACAACTTAGTACGACCAAACCGAATGTAATTCGGATTAAAGCATTCATTATGCCGATGTTTTGCTTCATCAAAGAAAACACTCCTTCTTCATCAGCTTAGAAATAGCAAACACTATTTCAGTTGTTATTATTCCACGTAAGTTTTGCGATATGTAATCCAACATTTGACGGTGAAAAAGATGTTGGATTGGACGTGTGTATAGGTGTCTTTTTTTGTTATAATGTAAGAATGCATAAAAGGAAGTTTAAAAAGTCCGGTCAAGATAACCTTCGCATTTCTTCGTTGCTGTGCCAGTCCGGTACTCATGTAGTATAAGCTACACTCCGTATCCTCCTGGCTGCAGCGCCTTGAACTGCTCGGTTCTCTAGATTCTCCTTTTTAAACGTGTATTGTAAAAGGAAGTTTAAAAAGTCCGGTCAAGATAACCTTCGCATTTCTTCGCTGCTGTGCCAGTCCGGTACTCATGTAGTATAAGCTATACTCCGTATCCTCCTGGCTGCAGCGCCTCGAATAGCTCGGCTCTCTAGATCCTCCTTTTTGAACCAGCACATAAAGGTGAATAGACAAAAGAAAGGGTGTTTTCATGTACGATATTTCACAGTGGAAACATGTATTTAAGCTTGATCCGAATAAGGAATTAAGCGATGAACATTTAGAAATGATTTGTGAATCTGGAACAGACGCAGTGATTGTAGGCGGAAGTGACGGGGTAACAATTGATAATGTATTACACATGCTAGTAAGCATTCGTAGATATGCAGTTCCTTGTGTGTTAGAGGTTTCTGATCTTGAAGCTCTTACACCAGGGTTTGATTTTTATTACATTCCAAGTGTTTTAAACAGCCCAAAAGTGGAATGGATAACGGGAATTCATCATGAGGCATTGAAGGAATTTGGGGATATTATGAACTGGGATGAAATTTTCATGGAAGGATATTGTGTTTTAAATCCAGAAGCAAAGGTAGCTCAGCTTACAGAAGCGAAATGTGATTTAACAGAAGATGATGTGATTGCATATGCACGTATGGCAGACAAGCTTCTGAAGTTGCCGATTTTCTACTTAGAATATAGCGGTACTTACGGAGATATTGAACTCGTTAAAAACGTAAAAGCAGAATTACAACAAGCAAAGCTGTATTACGGCGGTGGAATTTCAAGTGCGAAAGAAGCAAAAGAAATGGCACAGTACGCTGATACAGTCGTTGTAGGAAATGTAATTTATGATGATATAAAAGCAGCTTTACAAACAGTAAAAGCTGTAAAAGGAGAGTAGGTGCAGGCACATATGAGTATAACTGATAAATTATTAAATGGTTTAAATCCTCAGCAACAAAAGGCAGTGCAAACAACAAACGGACCACTTCTATTAATGGCTGGTGCTGGTAGTGGTAAGACGCGTGTGCTAACACATCGCATCGCATACTTACTTGGTGAAAAAGGTGTAGCACCTTGGAATGTATTAGCAATTACTTTTACAAATAAAGCGGCTCGTGAAATGCGTGAACGTATCGATAAGCTTGTTGGCCCGGAAGCGGAAGATATTTGGATTTCTACGTTCCACTCAATGTGCGTACGTATTTTACGACGTGACATTGATCGTATCGGAATTAATCGTAACTTCACGATTTTAGATGCAAGTGATCAACTTACGGTTGTAAAAAAGATTATGAAAGAGCGTAATATTGATCCGAAAAAGTTCGATCCACGTTCTATTTTATCTGGTATTAGCAATGCAAAGAATGAATTGTTATCTGCTGATAAATATGCAAAGCAAATTTCAATTGCGGATCCATTTGAAAAATTAACAAGCGATGTATATACGGAATATCAAAAACGTCTTTTGAAAAATAACTCATTAGATTTTGATGATTTAATTATGACGACGATCCATTTATTTGAACGTGTTCCAGAAGTATTGGAATTCTATCAGCGTAAGTTCCAATATATTCATGTGGATGAGTACCAAGATACGAATAGAGCCCAATACATTCTTGTAAATAAATTAGCTGCTCGCTTTAAAAACCTTTGTGTTGTTGGTGATTCTGACCAGTCCATTTATCGTTGGCGTGGGGCGGACATTTCTAACATTTTGTCATTTGAAAAAGACTACGAAAATGCACAGGTTATCTTGTTAGAGCAAAACTACCGTTCATCACAAAATATTTTAAATGCGGCTAATGCTGTAATTGAAAAAAATTCAAATCGTAAACCGAAAAAATTATGGACAGACAATCAAATTGGAAGCAAGATTTCGTATTACCGTGCTGCAACGGAAAAGGATGAAGCATATTTTGTTGCAAAAAAAATTCGCGATGAAATTCAAATGGGAAATCGAAAATATACAGATTTTGCGGTTCTGTATCGTACAAACGCCCAGTCTCGTATGGTCGAGGAGATTTTCTTAAAGTCTAATATTCCATATAAAATTGTCGGCGGCATTAAGTTCTATGATCGTAAAGAGATTAAAGATATTTTGGCATACTTACGTTTAATTGCAAATCCAGATGATGAGATTAGCTTCGCACGTATTATTAACATGCCGAAGCGAGGAATCGGTGCCACGTCTATCGATAAAATTATTAACTACGGCGTGCAAAATGGGATTTCATTAACGGCTGTAATGGATGAAATTGAACATGTCGGAGTAAGTGCAAAAATCACAAAAGCAGTAAAAGAATTTGCAAGTCAATTACACAATTGGGTAAACATGCAAGAATACTTATCTGTTACGGAACTAGTAGAAGAAGTGATTGAGAAAACGGGTTACCGCGATATGCTAAAGAATGAACGTTCTTTAGAAGCAGAAGGACGACTTGAAAACTTAGATGAGTTTTTATCTGTTACACAGACATTTGAATCGCAAAGTGAAGATAAGAGTCTTGTTGCTTTCTTAACAGATTTGGCACTTGTTGCAGATATTGATCGCGTGGATGAGGATCCAACTGCGGGTGAAGAAGTTATTTTAATGACAATGCACTCGGCAAAGGGACTTGAATTCCCAGTTGTCTTTATTGTTGGACTAGAAGAAGGAGTGTTCCCGCATACTCGCTCTCTTATGGAAGAAGATGAAATGCAAGAGGAACGCCGTCTTGCTTATGTAGGTATTACTCGTGCGGAAGAAGAGTTATATTTATCAAATGCCCAAATGCGTACTTTATTCGGTAGAACAAATATGAATGCAGCATCTCGATTTATTTCAGAAATTCCTACGGAGTTGCTAGAACCATTAAATGAAACAGCGCCAAAGCGTGAGACATTTAGTGCAAAAGGAAGAACGGCTGGGGCAACAACAACGACAACACGTTCCCGCTCTGCATTTGTGCGTCCAACTGTGAAAACGACAGGAGGAGAGCAAATTGGCTGGGCTGTAGGTGATAAAGCGTCCCATCAAAAATGGGGTGTTGGTACAGTTGTAAGTGTGAAAGGTGAAGGAGATGCAAAAGAATTAGATATTGCATTCCCAAGCCCAATTGGCATTAAACGTTTATTAGCAAAATTTGCACCTGTAACGAAACAATAGAAAGGAGTAAGGATATGTCAAAAGAAGAGGCAAAGCAGCGTATAGAAGAACTTCGTGATATGTTGAATGCATTCAACTATCAATATCACGTATTAGACAATCCTTCTGTTTCTGATGCGGAATACGACCGCGATATGCAGGAGCTTATAAAATTAGAAGCAGAGAACCCAGAATTTTTAACAGAAGACTCTCCCACCGTTCGAGTTGGGGGAACAGTGCTTGATATATTTGAAAAGGTAACGCACAAATCGCCGATGTTAAGTTTAGGAAATGCCTTTAATGAAGGAGATTTACGTGATTTTGATCGCAGAGTACGTCAAGGAATTGATGATTCAAATGTAAGATATATATGTGAACTAAAAATTGACGGTCTTGCTGTTTCCCTTCATTATGAAAAAGGACGCTTCGTTCAAGGCGCAACACGTGGTGATGGCGTAACTGGTGAAGATATTACGCAAAATTTAAAAACAATTAAAGCGATCCCTCTTCGTTTGAAAGAAGAAGTAACATTAGAAGCGCGCGGTGAAGCATATATGCCAAAGCGTTCATTTGTAAAATTAAACGAAGAGAAAGAACAAAATGGTGAGGCAGTTTTTGCAAATCCACGTAATGCAGCAGCCGGATCACTTCGCCAGCTTGATCCAAAAATTGCTGCGAAGCGTAATTTGTCAATGTTTGTGTACGGCCTTGCTGATGTGAAAGAAAAGACGATTGCATCACATAGCGAATCATTAAACTTCTTAGGCGAGCTTGGGTTTAAAACAAATCCAAATCGCCGTACATGTGAAACAATTGAAGATGTAATCGCTTATGTAGAAGAATGGCAGGAAAAGCGCCCGAATCTTGATTATGAGATTGATGGAATCGTAATTAAAGTAGATGATGTGGCCTTGCAAGATAGTTTAGGAACAACAGCAAAGAGTCCACGCTGGGCAATTGCTTATAAGTTTCCGGCAGAAGAAGTTGTAACGAGATTAACAGGTATTGAACTGAGCGTGGGACGCACAGGGGTTGTGACACCGACGGCAGAACTAGAACCAGTTCGAGTGGCAGGAACAATTGTCCGCCGTGCATCTCTACATAACGAGGATCTAATTCGTGAAAAAGATATTCGAATTGGTGACTACGTTATTGTGAAAAAGGCTGGAGACATTATTCCAGAAGTAGTTAATGTTATTTTCGATAAACGTACTGGTGAAGAAGAAGAGTATCATATGCCAACGCATTGTCCGACTTGTGACAGTGAACTGGTTCGTTTAGAAGAAGAGGTAGCTCTGCGTTGTATTAATCCAGCATGTCCAGCGCAAATTCGTGAAGGATTGATTCATTTTGTTTCAAGAAATGCAATGAATATTGATGGGCTTGGAGAGCGTGTTATTACACAGCTCTTTGAAGCAGATTATATTCGGACATTCGCAGATTTGTATCCATTAACGCAAGAGCAATTGTTACAATTAGAGCGTTTTGGTGAGAAATCAGCATCTAAATTAGTACAAGCAATTGAAACTTCTAAGGAAAATTCGTTGGAGCGTCTATTATTTGGACTTGGTATTCGTCATGTCGGTGCAAAAGCGGCTCGCACGTTAGCTGAGCATTTTGAAACGATGGATCATCTTGTGAAAGCAACAGAAGAAGAGTTAAAAGAGATTAATGAAATTGGCGAGAAAATGGCCCAATCAATTGTAACGTACTTTGATAATGAAGACGTGTTAGAATTATTACAACAATTTAAAGAGTACGGTGTTAACATGACCTACAAAGGCATAAAACGTGCTGATTTACAAAATATTGCATCTTACTTCGCTGGAAAAACAATCGTTCTAACAGGGAAACTAGAAGTTATGGGGCGTAGCGAAGCGAAGAAAAAGATTGAAGAGCTAGGTGGAAAAGTAACAGGTAGTGTAAGTAAAAGTACTGATTTAGTCGTTGCTGGTGAAGCGGCAGGGTCAAAATTAGCACAAGCAGAGAAACATAATATTGAGGTTTGGAATGAAGAGAGGTTCTTACAAGAGCTGAATAAGTAAGAGGTGCAAACTTACCATGAAAAAAATAGCATTAGCGGTATTAAGCCTAGGTCTACTTCTAAGTGGATGTAGTACAGGTATAAAAAAAGAAGAAAAAGTTGTTGAAAAATCGGGTAAATCAAAAGAACAAGCGATTGTTCCGAAATATTCTATTTCTGATGAGTATTATAAAACGGTATTCCCGTTTGATCCAGCTTCTGCACGTGGCTTAGTTGTACAAGGATTGAATAGCCGTCTAGATATAGATGAATTTGAAACAGGATTGATGCGCATTGCAAAAGAATCGTTTAGCACAAAAAATTATTTATTCCAAGGTGGTAAATATTTAGATAAAGAAACGGTTCAAATGCTTGTAAAGAGAAAGCGTACAGATGCTGAGCAAAAAGAGTTAGAAGAGAAACTGAAAAAAGACGCAGTGAAATTCCCTAATATTGGATTGAACCCGGCGTTACAAGAAGGTTCAGAATCATTAGAGGTTCGAAATAAAAAAACACCAATGTATCTTTCTAATATTTTAGAGCACGATTATTATGTGCCAAAAGATGACAAAGAAGTTGAACTTGGTGGGGTTGTTATTGGGTTAGCAATGAATTCGATTCATTATTATACTGAGGAACATGGGTATCCACGAGAAGTTGAAATTTCAGAAAAAGAAATGCTAGAAAAAGCTAAGCCTATGGCGCAAGAAATTTTAACATTGTTGCAAAAGAAAGATCCGAAATTAAAAAATGTTCCAATTACATTTGCTATTTATCGCCAAGGTCCAAAATCAACACTTGTACCAGGAAGATTTGTCTCCTACACTCAAGTAGATAAGGGCAGTGAAAAGATAGGGGATTGGAAAGAAATTAACGAGAAATATTATTTATTTCCTTCAAAAGAGGTAGATGAAGCGCATCGTGACGATGCAGCCATTGTAAAAAACTTCACTGCAAAGCTGAGTGAGTATTTCAAAAATGATTACACAGCTGTTATTGGTACAGGATTCTATAAAGATGATCAATTAAAGGAAATGAAGCTTGAAATTCCTGTTCAATTTAACGGAAAAGCAGAAGTCATTGGGTTTACGCAATTTGTTGCTGGACAAGTTATGCAATACTTCCCGAATTATGTGAAAGTACAGGTAACAATTAAGTCTGTTGAGCGACCGGAAGCGATTATTATTCGTGAGGAAAAGCAAGATGAACCATTTGTGAAAATTTTAGATTAAGAAAAAAGTTGTTCCTTTTTGGAACGGCTTTTTTTCTTCTGTAATTTTGTTATAATTTCTAATGTTGTGAATAAAAAGGGGTAAGGAGAAAAGACATGGATGAGTTAAGTTTACAGATTATTGTATTACTTGTTGCTTTCGGTTTTTTGGCTGCATTTATTGATTCAGTTGTTGGAGGAGGAGGGCTCATTTCACTTCCAGCACTTATGTTTGTGGGCTTATCGCCTGCATCGGCAATTGCAACAAATAAGCTGGCTGCAACGATGGGGACTTTTACAAGCACTATTTATTTTATTCGTTCAGGGAAGGTTAATTTTCGTATAGTAGGAAAGTTAATCCCATTAACTATTGTGGGTGCGATAGCTGGAGCTTTAGTTGTGAAATTTATTCCACCCGATATTTTACGGCCGCTTGTACTTATTATGTTGGTATTTATTGCAATTTATATTATTGTAAAAAAAGATTGGGGAAGTGTGTCCACTTATAAAAAGATGACGAAAGGAAAAGCATTAATGTTTTTCTTTGTTATTTTAAGTTTAGGATTTTATGATGGATTTTTTGGTCCCGGGACAGGTTCATTTTTAATTTTTGCATTTTTATTAATTGGTTTGGATTTTATTCAAGCTGCTGCATCTGGAAAACTTTTGAATTTCGTTAGTAACATTGTATCTTTAATCACATTTCTATTTTTAGATGTCATTCATTTTGAATACGGTATTATTATGGGGTTATCAATGATTTTTGGGGCTTATCTAGGATCAAAGTTTGCAGTACAAAAAGGTGTTGGATATGTTCGTACTTTATTTTTATTGGTAACAATTTTGTTGATTGGGAAAAATGTTTTGGAATATGTTCATATTTTTTAGCTTCATACTTAGGTATGAAGCTCTTTTATTATTATTATATTTTAAAAATTAATTAATTTTTAAAATATAAGTCTAGGAATATTTGAATAAATCTAAATTATCGTGTAGAATAATGTTGTAAAATGTAAACGTTTTTCTAAGGGGAGGCTAAAAAGAATGGTAGTAGCATACAAGCATGAGCCATTTACAGATTTTTCAGTAGAGGCTAACAAGTTAGCGTTTGAAGAAGGTTTAAAGAAAGTAGAATCTTATCTTGGACAAGACTATCCATTAATTATCGGGGGAGAAAAGATCACTACAGACGAGAAAATCGTTTCTGTAAACCCTGCAAATAAAGAAGAAGTTGTGGGCAGTGTTTCAAAAGCAAGCCGTGAATTAGCTGAAAAAGCAATGCAAGTGGCGGATGAAACATTCCAAACTTGGAGAAAGTCAAAACCAGAAATGCGTGCAGACATTTTATTCCGTGCTGCAGCAATCGTTCGTCGTAGAAAGCATGAGTTCTCTGCTATTCTTGTAAAAGAAGCAGGTAAACCATGGAATGAGGCAGATGCGGATACAGCAGAAGCAATCGATTTTATGGAATATTATGGTCGTCAAATGTTAAAATTAAAAGACGGTATGCCAGTAGAAAGCCGTCCAATTGAATATAATCGTTTCTCTTACATTCCATTAGGAGTAGGTGTTATCATTTCTCCTTGGAACTTCCCATTCGCAATTATGGCAGGTATGACAACAGCTGCAGTAGTTTCTGGTAACACAGTATTACTAAAACCAGCTAGTACAACACCTGTAGTGGCAGCGAAATTTATGGAAGTATTAGAAGAAGCAGGCTTACCAGCAGGCGTTGTAAACTTCATCCCTGGTAGCGGATCTGAAGTTGGTGACTACTTAGTAGACCACCCTCGTACACGTTTCATTAGCTTCACTGGATCACGCGATGTAGGTATTCGTATTTACGAACGCGCAGCAAAAGTAAATCCAGGCCAAATTTGGTTAAAACGTGTTATCGCTGAAATGGGCGGTAAAGATACAATCGTTGTTGATAAAGAAGCAGATCTTGAATTAGCTGCTAAGTCTATCGTTGCATCTGCATTTGGATTCTCAGGACAAAAATGTTCTGCTTGTTCTCGTGCAGTAATCCATGAAGATGTATATGATCATGTATTAAACCGTGCTGTTGAATTAACGAAAGAATTAACTGTAGGTAACCCAGCTGAAAAAGACATGAACATGGGACCAGTTAATGACCAAGCTGCATTTGATAAAGTAATGAGCTATGTTGCAATTGGTAAAGAAGAAGGTAAAGTAGTAGCAGGTGGCGAAGGAGACGACTCTAAAGGCTGGTTCATCCAACCAACAATCGTTGCTGACGTTGCAGAAGACGCTCGTTTAATGAAAGAAGAAATCTTCGGACCAGTAGTAGCATTCTGTAAAGCGAAAGACTTTGATCATGCGCTTGCAATTGCAAATAACACAGAATACGGTTTAACAGGAGCTGTTGTTTCTAATAACCGTGAACATATCGAAAAAGCGCGTGAAGACTTCCACGTTGGTAACTTATACTTCAACCGTGGATGTACTGGTGCAATCGTAGGTTACCAACCATTTGGTGGTTTTAACATGTCTGGTACAGACTCTAAAGCTGGTGGACCTGACTATATCGCACTTCACATGCAAGGAAAAACTACTTCTGAAACTTTATAAGAAATAGGTGAAAAGGCCTTCCTGTAATAGGGAAGGCCTTTTTCATGTAAGAAAGATTCTGATTGGAAAACTGCTACCTTGCTTAAATACAATATAAAAGAGTGAAAAGAAACAAAAGCACCAGAAAAGTTGATCCATTCGTCATATTTTTCTGTATTAATTTTTTGAATTTCCTGTATAATACAATTTGAAAGAAAATCTATGGTTAGACAAGAGGACACTACTTTCGGTTTTGCTCACTGGAAGTGGTGTTTTTATATTTTTCAGAAAATAACATTGTGTTAAATTATGGTAAATGATAAAATGAAACATGAAAGATTCTGAGGAGAATAAGTAGCTTTGGAATGGTACTGTATAATATATAGTACTGAATAATAAAAGTTATATGAATAGGGATGTATGGAATTTAATTTTTAATGATTTTATTAAAAGAAATAAGACGAAGGAAGTGTTATTTTATGAAAAAGATTGTTTTTATCGCATTATCATTGTTAATTATTGGGGGCATTGGTGTTGGGGCAATGACTGTTTTTGGTGTAGCTTTTAATAAAACTGAAATTCATAAAGAAGAAACGGTGGATGGTGAAAAAATTGATGAAATTGAAGTAAAGACTTCGGCAGCAGATGTTGAAATTATTACAGGTGATTCAAAAGATATAGAAGTGTTACTGGATGGAGAGATAAGCAAAGAGCTAGTAGATAAATATAAATTTGAGGTGAAAAAAGAAAACAATAGATTAAATATTGATTTTAGTAAAAATTGGAATTCTATCGGTTGGGGAATTGGAACTACCGCAGATGTAAATTTACAAGTTAAAATTCCAAAGAAAATATATGACACTGTAAAAGTAACTACATCATCAGGAGATTTTGTTGCAAAAGAAATTGAAACAAAGGTAGCGGAGATAAATACTTCCTCTGGGGATGTATCATTCTCGCATTCTAAGATAAAAGAAAAATTAACAGCTAAAACGTCTAGCGGAAAGATTGAGACAGATAAAAGTGAAATCGAAGTAGCAAAATTGAACACAGGTAGCGGAAAAATTAGGGTAGAAAATCTACATTCTAAAGAATTAGTAGCTAAAACATCATCAGGTGATATTGAATATAATGATCGTAGTTTGCAAGGAGAGGTAGAGTGTAATACATCAAGCGGTGATGTTAAGATGCAATTTGATACACTTCCTGAATCTTTAAGAGTTGAGTTTGATGGAAGTTCAGGTAAGGCGGATGTAAATATTGCTGGTTTGCTATATGAAGAGAAATCAAAGAATCAGTTAGTTGGAGTAAAAGGCACAGGGGAAAATAAAGTGAAAGTAAAAACAAGTTCGGGAGACTTCAAGTTACGGTAACCTGTGAATAACAGTATAAAAAATCATGTCTCCGTCTGTGAGAGACATGATTTTTTGTCTTAGATGGAGTTTCTAAAACGTAAGAACTCTTCTGTACTCATGACATCTGCATATACGTCATTCAAACTTGCTAAAATTGTATTATGGATATAGACAGCAGGAATCGTAGCATTTTTAAAGATAAGATCTTTTGTTGCACATGCATCATGTACAACAGTGCAACGAAGACCGAAATCAAAAGCAGCTCTTACTGTGGCATCAATACACATATGAGTCATCATTCCGCATATAATGAGATGTTGAATGTTTAAGTCTTGTAATTGCTTTAGTAGGTTTGTTTCTCGAAAACTATTTGGATAGTGTTTGAGGATAACCGTTTCATCTTGTAATGGACGAACAATTTCATGAATGTGAACACCTTCTGTATTAGGAAGAAAAAAGGTGGCAGTTTCTTTCGTAGATACATGTTGGATATGGAAAACTGGTTGCTTAGTTTTTCGAAAGTGCCTTAGAAGTTGACTTGCATACTCGCTAGCTTCAACGGCACCACGTAGTTCCATCTTGCCATTTGGAAAATAATCATTTTGAATGTCAACGAGTAAAAGGGCTGTTTTCATATTAGTCATCGTCCTCCGTTTTCATTTCGTATTCATGTAATGTTATTCAACTGGAAAGGGATATTTTCCTTTTAGAGAGAGAATGTGAAGGAGAATTTTACATGAATTTAAAAATAATTGTTTTGTAATGAGCTACTAAGTTCCTTGCTTTCATTGAATTTTGAGATGGGAGTATTACTGCCCGCAAATAGCGGGATAAATCCAATGTTTGTTAGGTAGAGTGAAAAGACCAGGAATTTTCCTGGTCTTTTTTATTTGATTCAATAAAGAAATTAGTTGAAAAGAGGGTTTCATATTTTTATCATAGTTATTCAATTGTGATATTCTTTAATGATTTGTCTGTCGGTTGTTTTTTTTCTTGCATACAAGAAGAGAGTTCTTCTTGTAAAATATTTATCATTTTTTTAGCTTGTTGCCTAAAGGGAGTAGGTAATTCATTTATGATATACATTCCAACTTCCACTTTTGTATGAATCACTTTTCTTAATAAATCCTCATGCATGAACCGCACCCCCAAAACGAATGTTTAAAACATCCCCTTCAAATTTTGCACCTTGAACGGATAAGTGCGTTAATGTTTTTGGTAATGTAATATTTCGTTTGACAGAACCGGCGCGAATGATGAGTTCATCACCTTTTTGATTTAAAGAGAGTTCACTTTTATCCGAGAATGGAATAGAGAGAACAAAAATATATTCATCTCCATCTTTTTTTACATATTGTGTACGCCCGTTGAATTTTACAGCGGTTGGTTCTACATCATCTTTGAATAGAGCATCTCCTACACGCTCTAGCATAGGTAATCCAACTACTTCTTGTTCAAACATAGGAGCTTCATAAATAGGAAGTGGTTGGAAGCTATCCTGAATTAATGCTTTATATTTTTTCTGCGCGTCTTTCCATGCTTGGAAGTAGGAGTCGGTAACAGTATTAGGGATGACGCGGTTAATCATGATCGCATCCACGTTATAATCATATAAATTCAAATAGGTGAAGCTACGCTGCGCTTCTTTAATAACCATTTTTTCTGGATTTACAACAACGCGAATACTTGTCACGTCACGGTTAGATAAAATATCCCGCATTTCTCCAAGGTGTTCAAGTGTATTTGTTAATTCATCCATAATATCATCAGTAGGAAGTGGGACTCCTAGAAGTGGTTGTGCAACAGGTCGAACAACTTTTAAAACTTTTCTTTTAATCGGAAAGAGTTTTTCCATCCACCAGCCGAGCATATCAGGAAAGCTTAGCATGGCGAGAGTTTCTCCGGTTGGTGCGCAATCAATAATGATGACATCATATGTTTTCTGTTTATAGTAATCGAGTACACGAAGTAAACTAATTAAGTCCTCCATGCCAGGAAACATCGTTAATTCCTCTGTTGTAATATCATCGGCTGCTTTTGATGTGAATAGCAATGTAATATACTTTTGTAATTTCCCCCAGCCTTTTTCCATTTCATAAATTGTATTGATTTCTTGAGCCCATAAATTTTCACGAATTTCTAGTGGCTCAGAAGATAATTTTATGCCAAAGGAATCTCCTAAGCTATGAGCTGGGTCAGTGCTCATTACTAATGTTTTTAATCCTTGTTTTGCACTTTGAAGTGCTGTTGCCGCTGAAATGCTAGTTTTTCCTACGCCGCCTTTGCCTGTATACAAAATAATTCTCATATTTATATCCCCTTTGTTTCGGTTATCGAATATTACGAGTATCGAAATATATATTTGAATAAAAACCCCATAAAGGGCCTTATTCAATCGGGATGTTTTTCATCTTAGGTGTAGGAAGCTTTTCCACTTGTTTTTGTTGTGACGTAGCGATGTGATTCATAATCTTTTGGAAGATTTGTAGTAAAGATGTTTTTTCTTCTTCTGATAATGCTTCCGTCACAAGGTTAAAGTAATGAGCTGCATTCTGTTTCACTTCTTGAACAAGTCGTATTCCTGTTTCGGTTAAGCGAATTAAGACAATGCGTCGATCACTTTCATTCCGATAGCGCTCAATATATCCTTTTTTCACAAGCCGATTCACAACACCTGTCGTTGTGCTCATTGGAATGTCAAGGAGTTCCGTGATCTTCGTCATCGTAATATCTGTATTTCGCTCCATCCATAGCAGACAGAATATTTCTGTTTTAGAAAGTGATAAATCAAGGCTCACCCATTCTTCTGGATAGAAAAGCTTCTTGGCGTTATCTAGCAGTAAGTCTAAAAAATGTTCATATTGCAACAATTATTTCCACTCCCGTATATTTCGAGATTCGTAATATTTGGTTTTATTTTATGCGTATTGCAAATAAATGTCAAACAATTAATGTTTGTTTTTTTCAGATTAGATAAAAAATAAACTTTATAATAGAAAATGTGTATGGTGAGTAATAAATACAGAATTATATTTTACATAAAAATCCATAATAGTAATATACTTATCTATAATGGATGTACAGATCAAGGGGGAGAACAATGAGAAAGAGAAATACCCAAGCGTTCACATTTTTAGCATGGACTTCATTTGTTTGTGCGCTTTCTGGTATGTTAATTGGTATTTATACATTAGATGAAACGCTTAGTGTAAAAGGATACTACTTAATTGGAACATTATTTTTAACAATGTCCTGTTTTGTACTGCAAAAAACAATTCGTGATAATGAAGAAGATAACGAGCATTTACCGAAAAAAGAACCGTTGGATAAAAACTAAATTGAGAGGAAAGGCAGAAGCCTTTCTTTTTTTATGCAAAAATGCTGTAAGTGCCGTGTGTTGACTTGCTTGAAGTACTGAAAATTTGGTATCATCAATAGTATTGTAGATTGAACGATATATTATGGAGGTGGCCTAGCCGTGTCAAGAATTTCCGTTGAGAATGTAAAGCATGTAGCGCATTTAGCACGTCTTGCAATTACAGATCAAGAAGCAGAAAAATTTCAAAAGCAACTCGATGCAATTGTTACATTTGCAGAGCAGTTAAATGAATTAGATACAACAGGTGTTAAACCAACAACTCACGTATTAGATATGAAAAATATTATGCGTGAAGATGTACCAGAAAAAGGTTTACCAGTTGAAGAAGTATTAAAAAATGCACCGGATCACAAAGATAATCAAATCCGTGTTCCAGCAGTATTAGAATAGAGGGGGGAATTTCGATGTCATTATTTGATCATTCTGTATCAGAGTTACATAAGAAGTTAAACAACAAAGAAATTTCCGTTACGGATTTAGTAGAAGAATCATACAAACGTATTGCGGATGTAGAAGATAGCGTAAAAGCTTTTCTTACATTAGATGAAGAAAATGCACGCGCGAAAGCGAAGGAATTAGATGCGAAAATTGGTGCTGAAGATAACGGTTTACTTTTCGGTATGCCAATCGGTGTGAAAGATAACATTGTAACAAACGGCCTTCGTACAACTTGTGCGAGCAAAATGTTAGCAAACTTTGATCCAATTTATGATGCGACAGTTGTGCAAAAGCTGAAAGCTGCTGACACAATTACAATCGGTAAATTAAACATGGACGAGTTTGCAATGGGGTCTTCAAATGAAAACTCTGGTTTCTACGCTACGAAAAACCCATGGAATTTAGATTATGTTCCGGGTGGATCTAGTGGTGGTTCTGCAGCAGCAGTAGCGGCAGGAGAAGTATTATTCTCTTTAGGTTCTGATACGGGTGGTTCAATCCGTCAACCAGCTGCATATTGCGGTGTCGTTGGTTTAAAACCAACTTACGGACGTGTATCTCGCTTTGGTTTAGTTGCATTTGCATCTTCTCTTGACCAAATCGGACCAATTACACGTACAGTAGAAGACAATGCATACCTATTACAAGCGATTTCAGGTGTTGACCGCATGGATACAACTTCTGCAAATGTTGAAGTTGGCAACTACTTAGCTGGTTTAACAGGTGATGTAAAAGGTTTACGTATCGCTGTACCAAAAGAATACTTAGGAGAAGGTGTTGGCGAAGAAGC
This sequence comes from Bacillus sp. IT-79MI2, assembly GCF_949768135.1. Taxonomy (NCBI): domain Bacteria; kingdom Bacillati; phylum Bacillota; class Bacilli; order Caryophanales; family Bacillaceae; genus Bacillus; species Bacillus sp. IT-79MI2. The sequence continues at coordinate 38,196 of NZ_CATKPV010000053.1, forward strand.
TCGTGAGTCAGTACTAGCTGCGTTAAAAGTATTAGAAGGTATGGGGGCAACTTGGGAAGAAGTATCTCTTCCGCACTCTAAATATGCTTTAGCAACGTATTACGTAATTTCTTCTTCAGAAGCGTCTGCTAACCTTTCACGCTTTGATGGCGTACGCTATGGCGTTCGTTCTGACAATGTGAGTAACTTAATGGACCTTTACAAAAACACGCGTAGCGAAGGCTTCGGTGATGAAGTAAAACGTCGTATCATGCTCGGTACATTTGCACTTAGCTCTGGTTACTATGATGCATATTACAAAAAAGCACAACAAGTACGTACATTAATTAAAAATGACTTTGAAAATGTATTTGCTAACTATGACGTTATTATTGGACCAACAACGCCGACTCCAGCATTCAAAGTAGGCGAAAAAGTAGATGATCCAATGACAATGTACGCAAACGACATTTTAACAATTCCAGTGAACTTAGCAGGTGTTCCGGCGATTTCTGTTCCATGTGGATTCGGTGCGAACAACATGCCACTTGGTTTACAAATTATCGGTAAACACTTTAATGAAGCAACAATTTATCGCGTTGCACATGCGTTTGAGCAAGCAACAGATTATCATACAAAAAAAGCAAGTCTGTAGGAGGCGAGCATAGATGAATTTAGAAACAATTATCGGTTTAGAGGTTCACGTTGAGTTAAAAACGAATTCGAAAATTTTCTCTGCGAGTCCAACAGAATTCGGAGCGGATCCAAATACACAAACAAGTGTAATTGACTTAGGATATCCTGGGGTGCTTCCAACTCTAAATAAAGAAGCAGTTAACTTTGCAATGAAAGCTGCAATGGCATTAAACTGTGAAATCGCAACAGAAACAAAATTTGATCGTAAAAACTATTTCTATCCAGATAATCCGAAAGCATACCAAATTTCTCAATATGATAAACCAATTGGGGAAAATGGTTGGATTGAAATTGAAGTAGATGGCAAAAAGAAACGCATCGGTATTACACGTCTTCACCTAGAAGAAGATGCAGGTAAATCAACGCATACAAGTGAAGGTTCATTAGTGGATTATAATCGTCAAGGTATGCCATTAATCGAAATCGTATCTGAGCCAGATATGCGTACGCCAGAAGAAGCATATGCATACTTAGAAAAATTAAAATCTATCATTCAATATACAGGTGTATCTGACTGTAAGATGGAAGAGGGGTCTCTTCGCTGTGATGCGAACATTTCCCTTCGTCCAGTAGGACAAGAGAAGTTCGGTACAAAAGCAGAGCTGAAAAACTTAAACTCTTTCACTTATGTACAAAAAGGTCTTGAGCATGAACAAGTACGCCAAGAAAAAGAATTATTATCTGGTGGCATCATTCAACAAGAAACGCGTCGTTATGATGAAGCAACAAAGAAAACAATCTTAATGCGTGTAAAAGAAGGATCTGACGATTACCGTTACTTCCCAGAGCCAGACTTAGTTGAACTTTACATCGATGATGAGTGGAAAGAGCGCGTTCGTGCTTCTATTCCAGAACTTCCAGATGCTCGTAAAGTACGCTATGTTGAAGAACTTGGTTTACCAGCTTATGATGCACACGTATTAACATTAACAAAAGAGATGTCTGATTTCTTTGAAGCAACAATCGCAGATGGTGCAGATGCAAAATTAACATCAAACTGGTTAATGGGTGAAGTACTTGCATACTTAAATAAACAACAAAAAGAATTAAAAGACGTAGCATTAACGCCAGCTGGTCTATCTAAAATGGTTCAATTAATTGAAAAAGGTACAATTTCGTCTAAAATTGCGAAAAAAGTATTTAATGAATTAATTGAAAAAGGTGGAGACCCAGAAGAAATCGTTAAAGCAAAAGGTCTTGTTCAAATTTCTGACGAAGGTACACTTCGTAAGGTCGTAACAGAAATTCTTGATAATAACGAACAATCTATTGAAGACTTTAAAAACGGTAAAGACCGTGCAATTGGCTTCTTAGTGGGTCAAATTATGAAGGCGACAAAAGGACAAGCAAACCCACCACTTGTTAATAAAATCTTGTTAGAAGAAATCAACAAGCGATAATAAAGAAAAGTGGAACTGGATAGCCTAGCTCATGAAGTTAAGCGGTTATCAAATAGTAAAGATTACTCAGAGAAAGCACCCATATTTGGGTGTTTTTTCTGAGTTAATCAAACGTTTGTTTAAATTAAGAAATTATTTAAACAAACGTTTGATTAACTGACAAAAGTGAGAAAATGTTTGTATAGCAACTATGGTATGATAGTTGCAAAAAGGTGGGAATAATGATAAATCTAGACATAGAGAGTTTTTTCATCTCGTGAAATAATAGATAATTGTTATCCCCTGTCTTGTATGTAAGAAACAGAAAGTACTATGAATGGTGAAATGATATATATTGCTTAGTTCAATAAAGTAAAGCTTTCATTAGTAGGTTGTTCTTTATATTTTGCTGATGTAAAGCGGTATGAACCTGGGTCCTTATTTGTCCTTTTAAATGGGCTAAAAGAAGGATATGGAGATGAGAGGAGGTAGGCATAGGAACGCTGAATAAAGATTCGGTATATTCTTTTTCTGTGAATGGTGAATGAGAAATTTCCTGTGCTAATGAATGATGAAGCGAGCAAGAATAATTTATAACCCTACTTCTGGCCGTGAGTTATTTAAAAAGAGCTTACCAGAAGTATTACAAAAATTAGAACAAGCTGGATATGAAACATCTTGTCATGCGACAACGGGTCCTGGAGATGCGACTGTGGCAGCGAGGCAAGCGGCAAATCGTAAATTTGATGTTGTCATTGCAGCGGGTGGTGACGGGACGTTAAATGAAGTGGTGAATGGTTTAGTAGGAAATGAATATCGTCCAAAATTCGGAATCATTCCAGTTGGGACGACAAATGATTTTGCACGTGCAATCGGTGTACCGCGTTCTATTGAAGAGGCGGCAGATATTATTTGCGAAGGTAAGACTGTTCCATTAGACCTTGGTAGAGCGAACGATACATATTTTATTAACATTGCTGGCGGCGGACGTATTACAGAATTAACATACGAAGTACCAAGTAAGCTGAAAACAGTACTAGGACAGCTTGCCTATTATTTAAAAGGTATCGAAATGCTGCCATCATTACATCCAACATACGTTGAAATCGAGTATGATGGAAAGCTATTGCAAGAAGAGATTACGATGTTTTTAATTACGAATACCCGCTCAGTTGGTGGCTTTGAAAAAGTTGCACCATATGCATCTATTAACGATGGTTTATTTGACTTATTAGTGCTGAAGAAGGGTTCTATTGCTGATTTGATTAAAGCAGCAACACAAGCACAGCGCGGTGAGCATATTAATAATCCAAAAGTTTTATATACGCAGGCAAATCGTATTAAGGTTCATTCGCCGGATAAATTAATGATTAATTTAGATGGTGAATATGGCGGAGATGCGCCAATGGAATTTGAAAATATATATCATTGTCTTGAACTATTTGTTCCAGAACATAAAGAGGATACCTTATAAAGGTATCCTTTTTTATTTATTTATATAGGAACGTGTCGATGGAATCGTGTCATTAATTCCTTTTGTAAATTGGGAGTTGGTTTGATTTTCATTGTATTTTTACAATGCGTTCATCTTACATCCACATTTACTTGCTACACTGAATGTGAGAAGGGCAGAAAGGTAGGGTCTGTTATGGAGAAGATAAAGGCAATACTCTTTGATAAAGATGGAACATTAATGGATTTTCATTCGATTTGGATTAAAGTTGCAGAAGAACTTGTAGCTAAACTTATAGAACTACATCAATTACCTCAATCATTACAGTTAACGATTTTAGAAGAAATTGGTGTTAAAGGGGCGGTTGTTCATCCAAGTAGTGTATTAGCAGCAGGAACAAGCCTCGATATAGCGAAAATATGTTGTAAGTATATACCGTCTGTTAAAGAGAGTGATATGCATCACTGGATAAGTGGAAAACTATTTACTCTTATGTACGAACATCGTTCACATATGAGGATGACAGCAGATTTACCAAGGGTTTTACAAACATTGAAAGATAAAGGTTTCGTTTTAGGGGTGGTGACAGCTGATGATTTTGCACCGACAGAATTATTTTTAAAGCAGTATCGATTGGAATCTTTCTTTGATTGTATTGTAGCTGCAGATACATTTCCGGCACAAAAACCAGATAAACAAATTGTAGAAGCATTTTGCGAGAAGTTTAGCTTGGATTCATCGGAAGTAGCGGTAGTTGGCGATACACCGACCGATTTACATTTAGCGAAAAATAGTGGCGCTTGTTATGCAATTGGTGTTCTTTCTGGGACGGGGGATCGACAAACATTAGTACCACTTGCCGATGTTGTACTAGATTCTGTAGGAGATCTTATTTCTGGCTCTGGTGAATTTATTTGGGAACAAAGGAAGTCTAATGTATAAATAAAATAAGTCTATAGAGACTCATAACAAGTCTTTATAGACTTGTTTTTTATGTCGAAATACTAGGAATGTTAGAACAACACTACATTTGTAAGTTGGCATACATCTTGCAATATAGAAAAAGAAAATCATAGCATAGAAAAGGATGGGAGAAACGATGAATACAAAATTCGCTAAAGTAAATGAACAAATTCCAGGACCAAAGGCAGCTTCTTTATTAGAACGCCGTCAAAATATCGTACCAAGGGGCGTGAGTAATGGGATTTCAACATTCGTACAGTCAGCCGATGGTGCGCTTGTAACAGATGTAGATGGAAATCAATTTATCGATTTTGCAGGAGCAATTGGAACGATTAACGTAGGACATTGTCACCCTGCTGTGAAAGAGGCGCTTCATAAACAAGTAGATCAATATATTCATACTGGATTTAATGTAATGATGTATGAGCCATATATTGAATTAGCAGAGAAGCTTGCGGCATTAGCTCCTGGAAAATTTGAAAAACAAGTATTATTTTTAAATAGTGGTGCTGAAGCAGTTGAAAATGCTGTGAAAATTGCTCGTAAATATACGAAAAGACCTGGCATTATTGCGTTTTCAAAAGGGTTTCATGGTCGTACATTGATGACAATGACGATGACAAGTAAAGTAAAGCCATATAAATTCGGATTTGGTCCATTTGCACCGGAAGTATATAAAGCACCATTTCCATATGAATATCGTCGTCCAGAAGGTTTAACAGACGAACAATACGATAACTTTATTATTGAAGAATTTAAGAATTTTTTAATATCAGAAGTTGCACCAGAAAGTATAGCAGCTGTTGTGATGGAACCAGTCCAAGGTGAAGGTGGTTTTATCATTCCAAGTAAAAAGTTTGTCCAAGAAGTACGTCGTCTTTGCTCTGAACATGGTATTTTATTTGTAGCTGATGAAATTCAAACAGGATTTAGTCGTACAGGAAAATACTTTGCAATTGATCATTATGATGTAGTTCCAGATTTAATTACTGTTTCAAAATCATTAGGGGCAGGAGTACCGATTAGTGGCGTTATTGGCCGAAAAGAAGTTATGAATGAATCAGCACCAGGGGAACTTGGTGGAACATACGCTGGAAGTCCATTAGGCTGCGCTGCGGCATTAGCTGTTTTGGATATTATAGAGAAAGAAAAATTAAATGATCGAGCTGTACATGTAGGAAAAGTTGTGATGGATCGATTTGAAGCAATGAAGAAAAAATATAATTGTATTGGTGATGTGCGTGGCTTAGGAGCAATGTGTGCGTTCGAACTTGTTAAAGATCGTACAACGAAAGAAGTGGATAAAGCATTAACAGCAAATTTATGTGCTGAAGCAAATAAACGTGGATTGCTCTTATTATCTGCTGGAACGTATGGGAATGTAGTTCGTGTATTAATGCCACTTGTCATTACAGATGAACAGCTAGAAGAGGGGCTTACAATTATTGAAGATTCCCTGCAAGCTTGTTATGAGCAAGCAGATATAGCTCGTGTATAAATAATAGAATGCAAATTGAAAAAACGACATAAAATCTTTCTTTTTTTAGGTGGAGAGAGCATCCATTCATGTATAGAAGCGGTCAGACTCTCCTACAGCCTCATGCAAAGTTAAAACAAAGAGAGAAAACGACCGTAGATTACCGTTTGTTCTTTATAGTAGCGCCTTATATGTCGGAAAATCAAAATGGATATATATATAACATATTTGTGACCATTCTAGTTTACTTTGTTTAATATACAGAAAATTCCCTTAAATACAGGTTTCATTTTATAATGAAATGTAAGAGATAATAAAGTGAAGCAATGTACTTGAATTTGAGGAGTGGCTGGAATGGTTGCAGAAAAGGAACGAGCATTTATGGATTTAAAAGATGTATTTGAATATGCATTTGATGAGATTTTTGTCACGGATGAGGAAGGAACGGTTGTCCGTGTAAATAGTACATGCGAAAGACACTATCAATTATCTGCTGAGGAGTTAGTAGGTAAGCATGTAAAAGAACTACAAAAAGAAGGGATCTTTTATCCATCTGCAACATTAGAAGTAATTGAGAAGAAAAAGCCAATTGAACTTGTTCAGACAACAAAATCAGGAGAGTATTTACACGTTCGTACAAGGCCTGTGTTTGATGAACAAGGGAATTTGCGAAGGGTAATTAGTTATTCTCGTGACCTCACTGAACTCTACCAATTACGAAAAAAGGTCGAAGAGATGGATAATCAGTTAAAGACATATAAAAAAGAGTTAAGAGAAACGTATGAATATGAGGGGCTTATTTTTAAAAGTGTAGCTATGCAAAAAATAGTTACAACAATCAAAAAAGTCTCTGTGGTAGATAGTACGGTTCTTATTTTAGGCGAGACTGGTGTAGGGAAAAGTAGATTAGTACGCCATTTGCATGAAGTGAGTTATCGTAAAAATGAAATGTTTTATGAAATTAATTGTGCGGCATTGCCGACAAATTTAATCGAATCGGAACTGTTTGGCTATTCAGGTGGTTCATTTACAGGTGCAAACCGCGAAGGAAAAAAAGGAATTTTAGAGCTAGCTCATAAAGGAACTCTTTTCTTAGACGAGATTGGTGAAATGCCACTTGAAATTCAGGCGAAACTGTTACAAGTATTACAAGAAAAAACATTCCGCTCAGTAGGAGGTAGGGAACTAAAAAAAGTAGATGTTCGTATTGTAGCAGCTACGAATAGAGATTTGGCTGAAATGGTGAAACAAGGTACTTTCCGAAAAGATTTATACTATCGTTTAAATGTAATACCAATTCATATCCCTCCACTTCGTGAAAGAACGGAAGATATTTTACCTTTAGTCTATCATTACTTACATCACTTTAACGAGAAGTATGGACGTGATGTAAAATTGGCCCCTAGTACTCTACAAATATTTGTAGGGTACCCTTGGGAAGGGAATAATAGAGAAATAGAAAATGTGATTGAAAGAATTGTCATTACTGCAGATAACATTGTAACGATTGAAGACTTACCATTATCTATGCATGGATCAACAGTTGAACAGTCCGGTCAAAGCCTCTATAAAATGTTGGAAGAAGTAGAACGGAATATTATCCTTAAAGCGTATAAAACATATGGATCAAGCTATAAAGTAGCAGAGTTTTTGAAAATAAGCCAGTCTGCAGCGACGAGGAAAATTAAGAGGTTTATAGGAGAGGAATTTATATAAATACAAATTTATATAAATACAAATTGAAAAAATGATATAGAACCTTTCTTTTTAGGGGGGAGAGAGCATCCGTTCATGCATAGAAACTGTCCCATTCCAAGTGAAAATAAAGAGAGAATACGAGTGAAGGCTATTTCTTTGTTCGAATGCTTTTTTGAAAGTATGATAGAAATATAGAAGAAAATGAAGTGAATATAAAGGAGGAAGAAAATGTTGGATAAGAAAGCGACTTATATAAATTTAGAACAGAAAGCAATGTATATAAATGGGGAATGGATCGGGCTACAGGAACAAATTGAAATTAATAATCCTGCGACGCAGGAAGTATTTGCAACTGTTCCAAAAGGCGGAGTCACTGAGGCGAAGCAAGCGGTAGATGCTGCACATGAAGCCTTTAAATCTTGGTCAAAATTAACTGCAGCTGACCGTGCGCAAAAATTAAAAAAGTGGTTTGCACTAATTGATGAAAATAAAGAAGAAATCGCAGCAATTATGACGAAAGAACAAGGGAAGCCATTTGCAGAAGCACTTGGTGAAGTGAATTATGCGAATAGTTTTGTAGAATGGTATGCAGAAGAAGGAAAGCGAGTATATGGTGAGATGATTCCAGCTTCTCATCCAGATAAACGCATCTTAGTAATAAAACAGCCTGTTGGTGTTATTGCAGCAATTACACCGTGGAATTTTCCAGCTGCTATGATTACAAGAAAAGTAGCTCCAGCGCTTGCAGCAGGTTGCACAGCAGTTGTAAAGCCTGCAAGTCAAACGCCGTTAACGGCGTTAAAATTAGCCAAACTTGCACATGAGGCTGATATTCCAAAAGGCGTTTTAAACATTGTAACAGGTAGTGCAAAGGCTATTGCTGATACGTGGATGAATGATGGACGTGTGAGAAAGGTTTCGTTTACGGGATCAACTGAAATCGGAAAAGAATTAATGTGTGGTGCAGCGAAAACAATGAAAAAAGTGTCACTTGAATTAGGGGGGCATGCTCCGTTTATTGTGATGAATGATGCAGATTTAGATAAAGCTGTAGAAGCGGTAATTGGTTCGAAATTCCGTAATGCTGGTCAAACATGCATATGTACAAATCGCGTATTTGTACAAGAAGCGGTATATGGAGAATTTGCAGAGAAGTTTCAAAAAGCAGTAGGTCAGCTTAAGGTAGGAGATGGATTTGGAGAAGGTACGACTGTAGGGCCGCTTATTGATGCGAATGCAGTAGAAAAAGTAAAGGAACATATAGAAGATGCTATCCAAAAAGGCGGCGAAATCCTTTATGGAGGACAAACAATTGCAGAATTAAATGGTCACTTTATTGAACCAACTGTAATTGGAGGAGCAAACGATACAATGTTATGTATGAATGAGGAAACATTCGGACCGGTTGCGCCTGTTGCAAAATTTGAAACGGTTGAAGAAGTAATTGAACGAGCTAATAATACTCCGTATGGTCTAGCTGCATATGTATTTACAAAAGATATTAGTCAAGCATTTCAAATTAGTGAAGCATTAGAATATGGCATTATCGGCTTAAATGATGGCCTTCCATCAGTTGCACAAGCTCCGTTTGGCGGATATAAAGAAAGTGGTATTGGCCGTGAAGGTGGTCATTTTGGAATTGACGAATATTTAGAAATTAAATACATTTCTTTAGGATTATAATAAAGTAAAAAAAGGTTGTTTTCTAAAATGAAAACAACCTTTTTATTATGTGAGGGTAAATTAATATAAAAGAATAAGTTTACATGAGTGCTTTCAATAGATCTGTTACTAATGGAATCACTTTACCAACGAATGTTAAAATCGCATTTGCTGTTGTCATGAAAACTCCTCCCTTTATTTTTAATATTATAATAATAAAACTTTATACATTGATTATATTAAGGCAGTATACTAAAAAGTGAAAAGAGCCTTTTTCTAGGAAAATGGCTCTTTTCATTAAATAATTTGTATTCTTAGAATGCCCAGTTACCTTTACGGAAAATTGGTTCATGTGTTCCGTCAGCTGTAATACCATTAATATCAAGCTCTGCTGAACCAATCATAAAGTCTTCGTGTGTAATACTAGAGTTTGCTCCATTTTCTGCAAGCTCTTCTTTTGTCATCGTTTTACCACCATCTAAGTTAAATGCATAAGCATTTCCAATTGCTAAATGGCAAGATGCATTTTCATCAAATAGCGTATTATAGAATAAAATGTTTGTATTAGAAATCGGTGAATCATGAGGTACTAATGCGACTTCTCCTAAGAAGTGAGAGCCTTCATCCGTTTCTACTAAATGTTTTAGTGCTTCTTCGCCAACATCAGCTTTGTAGTCAATAATGCGACCATTTTCGAATGTTAATGTAAAGTTATCGATGATGTTACCTGCAAATACTAATGGTTTTGTACTTGATACTTGACCGTTTACACCTGTTTTTAATGGCATAGTAAAGACTTCTTCTGTCGGAATGTTAGCCATAAATGGTATATTTTTTTCATTTAAGCTACCAGCGCCAGCCCATACATGTTTTTCTGGAAGTTCAATTGTTAAATCTGTTCCAGGACCTGTATAGTGAAGCGCTTTATAATGTTTTTCGTTTAAGTAGTCTACTTTTGTATGTAATATTGCATCATGTTCTTTCCATGCTTCAACAGGATTTTCTAAATCTGCACGAGTTGCTTGGAAAATTGCAGCCCATAGCTTTTCTTGTTGCTCTTCTGGTGCTACATCAGGGAATACTTTTGCAGCCCATTCTTTCGTAGGAACAGAGATTACGCACCAGCTTACTTTATCTGCTTGTACATAATCACGGTATACCTTCATTGCTTCTCCAGCAACCTTATGAGAATTTGCAATTCGTTTTGCATCTACACCTTTTAATAAATCTGGATTTTCTGCATAGATAGACATAAATGCAGCGCCTTCTTTTGCCAATTCTTCACGTGCATGTGCCTTCCAAGCAGGGAATTCTGAGAATGCTTCTTCAGGAGCTAAATCAAATTTTAAACGTGTTAATACCTCATCGTTCCAATCTACATATACATGCTTTGCACCTGATTTGTATGCTTTTTTTGTAACAAGACGGACAAATGGAGCTGCCTCAAGTGGCGCATTAATAGATAGTGTTTGTCCAGGCTGAATATTAACACCGACATTTACTGCAAGAGCAGCATACTTTTCTAATGTTTGTTCAAATGACATATGATAATCTCCTTTGTGTGAAAGAATTTGTTATAAATATAATACACGAAATATTCAAAAATATAAACGATACCTCAATTATATCAATCTTAATTTCGTATTTTCACGATGTATTGTGAGAAAATGGGCAATTGATTGAGTAGAATAATCAGGTAAACAAGCATAAGCATATATTAAATAAAATTTAAAAGAAAATGGTTATGAATATGTAGTATGAAAGGGTGATAAAATGGGACGAAATCCGAATCGAAAAAGAAAAGATTGTTATCCATATATAGAAAAGAATTGTGAGATAGGACCTATGTCCCCATATGAACGTTGTGATAAGGCATTCCGAGTTCGTTTTCAAGCTGCAGATTATCAAAAAGATCTTCCTCTTCCAATTCAATTCTGTAACGGGGATGAAAAATTGTTTGATAATAAAATTGCTAGCTTCTCTAAGGCTTTACCACATAATTCTTTAGGGGAAGTTGATATTTATGCTTATAAAAAATGGATTGAGGCACTTAAGAAGGGAAAACCAGATGCTTTTGAATGTTTAACGCTTGGTGGTGTAGTGAAGCTTGCCAATCCACAAGCAGCTTATGCTTATGGGCTAGAAGGGCCGGACTCTCACCATTTAAGTATCGCGGTACCTCCAGCTTTTAGTAGTGCCTGGGAAGCAAGTGAAATGACTGAACTGTACTGGCAGGCATTGACACGTGATGTGCCTTTTGCTGAATATAATAGTAATTCTCTTACTTTAGCAGCGGCTTCTGAATTATCAAGTTTGTCGGATTTCCGTGGGCCTAAAGTTAATGGTAGCGTTACTACAGAGACTTTGTTTCGTGGTGGAATATCTGGTGATCTGGTAGGACCTTATATTTCTCGATTTTTATGGCAAGATGTTCCTTATGGAGCTACAACAATGATTCAAAAATATCGTACTACTGTATCTGATAAAGATTATATGACTGCTTACCAAGAATGGCTTGATATCCAAAATGGTTTATCTCCGAAGGAAATTATATTTGATACAGTCACTCGTTATATTCGTAGTGGTCGTGACCTAGCTGAATTTGTTCATCAAGATTTTTCCTACCAAGCTTGTCTTTCTGCGTGTTTGATATTACTTAGCTTTGGAAAAGGAGCATTATCATCCAATAACCCTTACTTACATTCAAAAACTCAGAATGGTTTTGTTACCTTCGGTGCCCCTCATATTTTGGATTTAGTGGGTAAGACGGCAAAGGCAGCACTTGAAGCGGCATGGTTTCAAAAGTTTTTAGTTCATCGCAGAATCCGCCCTGAAGAGTTTGGAGGACGTGTTCATAATCAGTTAACAGGTGATACTCATTATCCGATTCATCCAGAATTATTAAATTCGCAAGTTATTTCCGAAGTATTTAGCAAGTTTGGAACGTATTTACTTCCGTTAGCGTATCCTGAAGGCTGTCCGACTCATCCTGCATACCCTGCGGGACATGCAACTCTTATGGGAGCTGGTGTCACTGTATTGAAAGCCTTTTTTAATGAATCGTTTGTCATTCCAAAACCAGTTGTAGCAAGTTCTGATGGTCTTTCTTTGCTTTCTTACTCAGGACAACCTTTGAAAGTCGAAGGGGAATTGAATAAGCTTGCTACCAATATTGGGCTTGGCCGTAGTACAGCTGGTGTTCATTGGCGTTCTGACACGATAGAAGGCTTAAAGCTCGGGGAAGCAGTAGCGATTGGAATTCTGAAAGATCATAAAGCAACCTATAACGAAAAATTTAATGGCTTTTCTTTTACTAAATTCAATGGTGAGGTTATAACAATTTAATAGTAGTAAACGATTTCCTTATCTGTTTATTGAAATTACCCCATATTGTTAAGAGTTATTAAAAAAAATGAGTGCGATATGAAAAGTATCGTACTCATTTTTCTAGTTACAATAATCTTTATTCTTACTCGATTATTTATGGGTAGTAAACCCAACTTTATTTAATAGAAAGTCCAAGCTGTTCAACCGTTGTGGAATTATGTATACGAACGCGCTTTATTTTTAATAGTTCATCTGTTTCACTTTTTGTAATAAACTTCCCTGGTTTTGTCGTTGTCGCAAATTGATAATATTTCTTTGTTTCTTCTACAACTTTATCATTTACATGACCAAACGGGTATGCAATTGCAATGACAGGTTTACCAGTGATCTTTTCAAGCTTTTCTTTTGAACCCTTTAACTCTCCCTCATAGTTTGTGATTTTCGGTAAATCAGCATGTGTTGCTGTATGAGATTGGACAGAGAAAATACCCGAATCAACCATTTCTTTTATATCCGCGGTAGATAAGGAACCTTCTGCATCGATGTTATCAACAATCATATATTCGGTTGCTGTCGGCTTAAATGTATCGTCTTTTAACTTTTGTAGAATATGAAATGCATTCATATTATTTTTCATACCATCATCAAACGTAACAAGAATTGGTTTATTTACTTTATTCATATCATCCCAATGTTCGAACGTTAATAATGTATAGCCGTTTTCTTTTAAATATTTCATTTGCGCTTCGAAGTTCGCGGGTGAGACAAATAAGTCTTTTATTCCTTGACCATAATAATCCTCAATCGCGTGATACATTAAGACAGGAACATATTGCTGAAACGTGATGGTGGATGTTGTGAGCAGAATACTTTTTCCATCTTCTTTTAAACCAGATGCTTCAATTTGATATTCACCACGTTTTCCGTCAAATTCTTTAATATCAAAAGGAATTGCAAACTGTTTGTTTTTATCTTTGGATGAAAATAATTTTGCACTTTCTTTTCCATCAGCAGTTCGCCAAACTTTATATTGTACCTCGGTTAAAGAATCTTTTATATCCGTTATATGTATAGCTGTATTTGTGGATTCATGTGTAATAGAACTCCAAGATATTGTACCTTGTGGTTGCACTTTTTCTACTTGCTTTTTTGGCTGTTCTTGAACCGTTTTCTCTTTTTTAGGTTCATTATTTGTATTGTTAGAGTTACACCCTGCTAGAATGGCAGATGTACATAAAGCAATAGCTGCATATTTTTTCATAACGATCACCTTCTATTGTATATTCGCTTTTTCCCCGTATGAACGGGCAGTAAGACCCTCACCTTAAGATTCAGAGAGAAATGAAGAGGTCGGGCTGATTAAAGTTTCACTTTATGTCGTTATAGTAAAGTGATGGTAGTTCAAAGAAACAAATAGTTAAGATGTTTCTCTACTTCGAAGTCTTTTTCTTTTTGCAGGCTTGTTCAGCGTTATGATCATGTAGCCAACAACAAAAATGAAGGGAATTAAAAATACATAACTAGGGATGCCGAAAACATAATGACTTTTTATGCTGAAAAATAATAAATGTAGGAAATCAAAAAGAGCATGTAATTTCATTTGTACCTCCATCAATCTTTTTACAAATTATAACATTTTCAAGAGTGGAGCTAAATGTTCAAGGCTAAAATTTAAGCTAATTTTAAAGTTGGAAAAATAAATAAAAGAAAAGGCTACTTTTTCATGAAAGCAGCCTAAAAAACGATTAATATTTTTCTTTCACAAGTGATGTAAACTGCGCCATTGTTGTATTAGGGCCAACAAAATGTCGCTTAATTAAGTATTGTTCGTTCGGTGTGCCTTTTGTAATATGAGTTCCATGATCGGTAGTTACCGCAAATTCATAATGTTTCTTTGTTTCTTCCACAGCTGGGTCATTATAAGAACCTACTGGATAGGCAAGGGCGATCACTTTTTTGCCTGTAAGATTTTCAATTTTTTCTTTAGATACACGTAATTCTTCATCATAATTGCTCGTATAAGCCATCATTGCATGATTAGCAGTATGAGATTGAATAGAAAAAATACCTGAATCAAGCATCTGTTTTATATCATCGGTTGTAAGACGATTTGGTGTATCAATAGTACTTGAAACGAGGAATTCGGTTGCTGCTGGTTGGAATTTATCATCTTTTAATTTTTGTAAAATATGAAGAGCGTTCATATTATTTTTTCGGCCATCATCCATTGTCACAAAGACAGGTTTATTGACACGATTTACCTCGCCCCAACGTTCAAACGTTAACATTGTATAACCGTTATCTTTTAAATACTGCATATGTTTTTCAAATTGTTCTGGTGGTACATATAAACCTAAATCGCCATCACCTGGTCCAGGGTATTTTTCAATAGCATGGTACATAAGGAAAGGTGCATATTGCTGGAATGTAATCGTAGATTTCACTAGAGGAACTTCAGTGTTGTCATTTTTTAATCCCACTGCTTCAATTTGAAATTCTCCACGTTTTAAATGAAATGATTGTAAATGAAATGGGAGAGCAAAATCACGAGCTTTTTCTTGTGATACAAAGGTTTGTTTACTTGTAGGTCCATCAGCTGTACGCCAAATATTGTAACGCACTTCCTTAAATGAATCTCTTAAGTTCTTTGTATAAAGTGTCGTATTCTTTGCATTGTATTCAAATGGATCCCATGAAATGAGTCCTTGAGTTACAGGTATTTCTACTACTTTGGCTTGTACTTCTTTCGTCTCCTTTTGGCTCTTGTAAGTTGCTTCTTTTGTCTGTTTTTCACTAACAGTGCTAGTGTTACAACCTACGAGAATAGCAGAAGAAAGCAAAGCGATACATGCATATTTCTTCATAATATCATCCTTCTATTGTGTTTTTAGTTTTGTCTCTTATATGTAATAATTTCTCTATTTGTCTTGTTATAAGAGATTATTGATTCAAATATTTCTATTTGAATTATACCCTTGTCTATCATATCACTATGAAATATAGAGGGGAATATCTCTTTTGGGAGAATTCGACAAAAATGCAGTTCAATTGCATGGAATTTGTCTTATATAAAATTTTGTAAATAAAAACTATTGTAGTTATAGATTGCCTTATGAAAAAAGATACCTCCGAAAAATAGCTGATTTCGGAGGTATCTTTAAAAACGCTTTTTTTTACTTTTGGGTTTCTGTTGTTGGATATTTCTTTCACTGTAAACAGACAGAATACATCTTCTGGCCAATACTAGTATATATATATTTCTTAATATAAAAAAGAAAAATCGTATTGAAAAATGTATGCAATATTGCATATGATTACATTTCATTTTCAGATTGGTTACCTTTGCTCATAAAAAAATCACCCCAACATTCCAAAATGAAAGGAAGGATAGGGTAATTCATTGTTAAATAAATAATCCAGCAATCGTAGCGGATAAAATAGAAGCAAGTGTTGATGCAAATAGCATTTTCCAACCAAACTTAGATACGACACTTCCTTGTTTTTCGGAAAGGGCACGGATTGTACCAACGATCGCACCGATTTGGCTAATACTTGCGAAGCTAATTAAGAATACGGTAACGATTCCAACTGTACGTGGAGATAATGTTTTTGCAACTTCTTTTAAATCAAGAATAGCCACAAATTCATTTAAAACAATTTTTGTTCCCATGATTCCGCCAGCTGGGATAATATCGTGAGCTGGAATACCCATTAGGAATGCAAATGGAGCGAGAATATAACCGAATATTTGTTGTAATGTAACGGCATATCCCATTGCGCCTGAAGCTGCGCTAATTACATAGTTTACAACTTCCATCACACCGATAAAGGCGATCATTAAAGCAGCAACGATACCGGCTACTTTTAAACCATCTAATGCACCGTTAATCATTGCACCGATAAAGCTGTCTCCAAATAGACTTCTATCGAATTTCTGAACTGTTTCTTCTTCTTTCTTTGTATCAACCGGTGTTAATAAAGAACAAACAATTAAGCTAGAGAATAAGTTCAGTGGCAAAGCTGCTAGTACGTATTTCGCATCTAGCATCATAACGTATGATGCTGTAACAGAAGCTGAAACTGAGCTCATTGCCGAACAGCAAATGATGAACATACGGTTTTTATTAAAGTTCTTTAAGTCATTTTTAATAACGATTAATGCTTCGCTTGAACCAAAGAATACAGAGTTTACCGCATGGAATGATTCAACGCGTGGTAAACCAGTAATTTTGGAAATTGCACCGCCGAAAATTCGAACGATGAATGGTAAAACACCTAAATAACTAAAAATAGAAAGTAGTGCTGAGAAAAAGACGATAATTAGTAATACATTTAAGAAAAAGACAAAGTCTCTTTGAATACCGTTAAAGAGAAAATCGACACCTGTTGTACCAAGTTTAATCAGTTTGTTGAACACTTTACTAATGAAAATAATGATCTGTTGACCAATTTTTGTGCCAAACATAAACCAACCAATTAAAATTTGGAAGCCAATCATAATAGCAATTGCACGGAAGTTGATTTTACTTTTGTTGTTTGACAAAGCAAAACATAAACCTAACACGACAAGAATGCCGATAACGCTCATTACATATTGCATGTAGTTGCCCCTTTCAGAAGTTCGTATAAAGTTTTTACATAAAACACTTGTTATATAACTATATAAATACAAATTGAAAAACCGACAAACCATTTTTTTTAGGTTGAATAGAGGATCCGCTCATGCATAGAAGCGGTCAGATCCCTTTTTAGCCCCATGCCAAGTAAAACAAAAGAGAGAAAATGAGAACAGGTCTTTTTTATTCTTCATAGCCGCGATTGATGCGCTTGAAAACCCGAACCAGTTCTGTTTAGGTGAGAGAGAGCATTCGGCCAAGTATACAAGCGGTCAGAGCTTTTTCAATCCCATGCCAAGTGAAACCAAAAAGAAAAAATAAGAGCAGGTCACCTTTTGTACTTCATAGCCGCAAATGATATGCTGGAAAATCAAAATAGATAGATATAATTCAAACAGAAGAGGTTTTATGTCATACGTAAGATGTCTGACCTTTTAGAAAAGTAAAAAATAAAAAAGACTCATATGGATTCACTTTCATCTATGAGAGAAAGCTAATCAATATGAGTCTTTGTATACACAAACAAGCCAATATTCATTAGTTTTCCCCATAGTCCAGCAATTTTCGGTTGCCGGGTAGAAACTCTCGATCCATATTATCAAGTATATATGAGGTAACATCGTCCGTATTAAATTATTAGTAGCGTAACATTAATAAAGAAGCAGCGTCAATAGCTTTTTTTCTTCCAATAGATAAAGACCACATAAGTATGATAAAATGTAACGCAGTGTTATGAAAAAGAGAGGTCGGAAAATGAGTAATAAAATGACGCCACCAGTTGAAAAAAACGAGTTTATAGATGTAGTATTCGAAGATTTAACACATGATGGTGCCGGTGTTGCGAAAGTAAAGGGATATCCTATTTTCGTAAAAAACGGATTACCAGGTGAAGAAGCACAAATTAAAATTATTAAAGTAAAGAAGAACTTTGCATTTGGTCGTTTAATGAAACTTCATACAGAAAGCCCATATCGTAAAGATGCAGAATGTCCAGTTTACAACCAGTGCGGCGGTTGTCAGCTTCAGCACTTAACATATGAAGGACAACTAAGGGCGAAAGAAAAACAAGTGCGTGACGTAATGCAACGCATCGGTGGATTGCACGACGTACCAGTTCATCCTGTTCTTGGTATGGAAAATCCGTGGGTTTATCGAAACAAAGCACAAGTACCGATTGGAGAACGTGAAGGCGGACTTGTAGCGGGGTTTTATCGTCAAGGAACGCATGACATCATTAATATGGAAACATGCTTAATTCAAGCGGAAGAAAATGATGTATTAATTCAAGAAGTAAAACGTATTTGTGAAAACAAAGGCATCACAGCGTACAACGAAGAACGTCATAAAGGAACACTTCGCCACGTGATGGCTCGATACGGACAAGTAACAGGGGAAATTATGCTTGTCTTCATTACACGTACGGCAGAACTTCCAAATAAAAAGGCGATCATCGAAGAAATCACAGCGAAGTTCCCAAATGTAAAATCAATCGTTCAAAACGTAAACACGAAACGTACAAACGTAATTTTCGGAGACACAACAACAGTCCTATACGGATCAGAATATATTTATGACTTTATCGGTGACATCAAATTTGCCATCTCAGCACGTTCTTTCTATCAAGTAAACCCAGAACAAACGAAAGTGCTATATGACAAAGCATTAGAATACGCAAAACTAGATGGAAACGAAACAGTAATCGACGCATACTGCGGAATCGGATCAATCTCCCTATTCCTAGCGCAAAAAGCGAAAAAAGTATACGGCGTTGAAATCGTCCCAGAAGCAATCGAAGACGCAAACCGAAACGCTGCATTAAACAACATGACAAACGTTGAATTTGGTGTAGGAGAAGCAGAAGTAGTCATTCCAAACTGGTACAAAGAAGGCGTAATTGCCGACACAATCGT
Organism: Bacillus sp. IT-79MI2; assembly: GCF_949768135.1. Lineage (NCBI taxonomy): Bacteria > Bacillati > Bacillota > Bacilli > Caryophanales > Bacillaceae > Bacillus > Bacillus sp. IT-79MI2. The sequence goes on from NZ_CATKPV010000053.1 coordinate 57,356, forward strand.
CGTTGATCCGCCGCGTAAAGGTTGTGATGAGGCATTACTAAACACAATCATCGACATGAAGCCAAAGCGCGTCGTATACGTATCATGTAACCCTGCAACACTAGCACGTGACTTAAAAGTATTAGAAGAAGGCGGATATAAAACGCAGGAAGTACAACCTGTGGATATGTTCCCGCATACTACTCATTGTGAAGCGGTCGCGTGGTTGGAGTTGGTATAATAGAAAAGCAGTTGATATAGAAAAAATCTATACCATCTGCTTTTTTGTTTATAAAAATACCATTCAGGACCGATTTTAGTTAAAATAAACATTGCCGATTTTCACAATAGTTTTTCACAAATTATAAATGTCCAAATGTACTTGTGTTTGATAATAAGTTATTAAGCATGATATAAGTGTAAAAGAAGTGGAACATTTGGCTTTATATTTTTTGACCGAGAGTTTGAAGTTGTATCCATAGTGAGAGGATTTGAGTTTGAAATGATAGATAATTTTTGGCGTGATTTACCACGACCATTTTTTGTACTTGCACCAATGGAAGATGTGACAGATGTTGTTTTTCGTCACGTAGTAAGTGAAGCCGGTCGACCGGATGTATTTTTCACAGAGTTTACAAACTCTGATAGCTATTGTCATCCAGAGGGTATGAAAAGTGTGCGTGGCCGTTTGATTTTTACAGAAGATGAACAGCCAATGGTGGCACATATTTGGGGGGATAATCCCGAATATTTCCGTCAAATGAGTATTGGCATGGCAGAGCTAGGATTTAAAGGCATCGATATTAATATGGGCTGCCCTGTACCGAATGTGGCATCGAGAGGGAAAGGTAGTGGCCTTATTCTACGTCCAGACGTTGCGGCAGAACTTATTCAAGCAGCAAAAGCGGGCGGACTGCCTGTCAGCGTGAAAACACGACTTGGCTATAAGAATGTAAATGAGTGGGAGGAGTGGTTAACGCATATTTTAAAACAGGATATTGCGAACCTTTCTATTCATTTACGGACAAGAGAGGAAATGAGCCAAGTAGATGCGCATTGGGAGCTAATTCCGGAAATCAAAAAATTACGTGACCGTATCGCACCAAATACACTACTAACAATCAACGGAGACATTCCTGACCGTCAAACTGGGCTGCAGCTTGCTGAACAATATGGTATTGATGGCGTTATGATCGGGCGAGGTATTTTTAAAAATCCTTTTGCTTTTGAAAAAGAGCCAAAAGAGCATACCAGTAAAGAACACCTTGATCTTTTAAGACTGCAGCTTGATCTTCAAGATCAATATGCGGAAGTACTGCCACGTTCAATCACAGGGCTTCATCGCTTTTTCAAAATTTATGTCAAAGGATTTCATGGAGCTGCTGAATTAAGAAATCAATTGATGAGCACGAAATCAACAGATGAAGTGCGTGCATTGCTTGATAACTTTGAAAAGAGTGTTGATGAGACAGAGGACAGTGAAATGATGTAACTCTTAAAAAGTTAGAGGGAAAATGAATCACATCAACTTATGTGTATTTGTTTTATTCAGTTTCGAGTTCCTTTGCAGACGGCAACTTTTGTTTTGATAATGTCTGTTTTCTGAAAGAAAAAGGTCTTAAAAATGTAATAAACCCACCAGTACCCTTGTGTTGCCACATACACTCTGCACATGTGGAGTGTGTAGCTTGGCTTAGCTTAGTTTAAAAGAAGACAAATAACAGCGCGGAGTATCACAAGAGCGTAGTTATACAATCTAGATATTATCACTGATGGATCGGCGTGAAAACCGTCTTTCATAAAATAAGTTTGGAGCAGGAAACGGGCAGTGTTTTTGAGAAATCAAAGCACTGCTTTTTCTGTTAGTCAACGCTGCGGGGGAAGGAGTTTTATAAGCGTACTTCCAGGTTTAACAAATACGGGATAGATCCACAGACGCAATGAAAGAGACAAGAATGAATCAAAAAATCATTTGAATCTTTCCTCAGCTCAAGGTCTTCTTGAGGTTTTTAGTATAACCTTCACAAGTATTAATTCGGGTAAGACTATAAAACATGTCTTTAAAGTGTTAAAGTATTAATTTAGTGGGCATTAGCTTAAAAGTGCTAGGGGATACAATCTTAAGGACGATTCTTGGTGATACTACTATATTTAACATGATAATTTGGAATTTAGAGCATGTTAGAGGATACGCTTTGACTGCTGGATAAATAGTCAATATTTTAGGAGGATTAACGATGAGTATGAGCAATAATGATATATTAAAGAGAGTAAGATATGCTATGGATATAAAAGATACAGATATGGTGGAGATATTTAAATTTGGTGGCATTGAAGTAACGAAAGAAGAAGTGGTTGAGATGCTTACAAAATTAAAGAAAAGTCCCCAGAATGAAGCTGACAATGATGGTGATGTAGTTGAAAGTGATTACGTATTAACATGTGAGAATATGATGTTAGAGTCATTTTTAAATGGCTTTATTACTTTTAAAAGAGGCAAACAAGATCCAAAACCGGGGCAACCGGAGGGACAAGCGATGCCTTTACAGAGTAATGAAAGTGCCAATAATCTTCTTCTAAAGAAAATGAAAATAGCACTATCATTAACAAGCGAGGATGTGCTTGATATATTAGACGGAGTGGGAGTTAAGGTAACAAAAGGAGAGTTAGGCGCTCTATTAAGAAAAAAAGGTCATAAGAATTACAAAGAGTGCGGTGATAGATACGCAAGGAATTTCTTAAAGGGACTAGCTGTTAAATATAGAGGATAAGGGATTTTATCCTAAAGTAACAAGCGTTGTAACTTCTTAACATCGCATGTGTATTCATGTTAAGAAAGTAGATGATACGATGGATGGAGTAGGAAGTTTGTATCCTACTCTTATTTTTTAATCATTTGTAGTTTAATATATCATGCAAAAATAACATGAACGAATATTCTAGGTGATGAAATGATACATACATATTCAGGTAAGACAATTAATTTTCATATAAATTATAAGAAGAAAAAATCCGTACGTATTTACATAGATTCTTACGGAAATGTTGAAGTTCAGGCTCCTAAAGGAACACCTGTTGAATACGTACTCCAATTGTTAGAGGAGAAGTGGGATTGGATTCAGAAAACACGCAAGGAAATGAAGGAGCGAGTGCTTGGGCCGCAGGAGAAGGTTTATAATCAAGGCGAGAGCTTTCTATATTTAGGGAACACATATCCGATACAAATCTCTCAAGATGCAAGTATTGGGCAAGATGATGCAGTGTTTGAAGGAGATAAGCTACATATATATGTGAAAGAGCTTGAGGATGAGAAAATAAAACAAGCTTTAAAACGATTTTACTACCAGCAGTGTAAAGCGTTAGTAGAGAAGAGTATCAAATCCTATCAAAGTAACTTTAAAACAAAGCCGCGTTCAATCCGTATTTCAGATAGTAACCGTACATGGGGAACCTGTGATTCAAAGCTACAGTTAACATTTAATTGGAAGCTGGCAATGGCACCGCCGAGGGTAATCGACTATGTAGTCGTTCATGAAATGTGTCATATGGTCCATCTAAATCATGATCGATCCTTTTGGCGCCTTGTTGGGAAGATAATGCCTGATTATAAGGAAATGGAAGACTGGTTAGCATTATCAAGCTGGAAAATGACTGTTTAACAATGACATCGTTGGAGCGATACATTTACCAACATATAATTGGAATTTTACACAAGCTATTATAGGAATCGGGATTGCCAGAGTAATTTTGACCTATTCATATGTGAAAACAAAAAATATTTGGGTATCCTTTATTGTCCATGTATTAAATGACTGGACAATAAAGGAATGGCCTTCTTATCTACTCTTCATTAATTGAGAAGATGATGAAGTTTATATTAGGTACGTCAAGGTTATCTTGTTTAAAAAAGGTGAGCACTTATTATCAATAGTGTCTCACCTTTTTGTTATCTATAACGAAAAAATTATTAAATATTGGGGAGGATATCTACTATCTTACTTCCCGAACCGAACACAATACTCCACATCATGTTGCTCCATCTCATATCCACGATAACCTTCCACAAGCAACACTTGCTGTCCGGCAATATCACTCATCGCAATACTCTTAATATCTTTCCGCTCTTTCTTTTCATTCTCACGCAGTTCCTTCACAAAAACATACCGCATATTCCCACCATACTTCTCCTTCAACGCTGCAATCTCCATCCCCTGCGCAAACTTATCCTTTAAGCTTGGAATATTAAACGGCGCAACGGTACAACAAACATAATCGTATTTGCTATCTGTTCGCGTTAATTGTTCCATAAGCACTTTTGCTAATATTTTCTGCATTCCGTTTCCACGGCACTTTGGATGGACGTTTGAAATTTCTTGATAAATAACACGATCTAAATCGTCCTCAGTTAAACCAATATCAAACCCTAAATGTTCGTCATCGATAGGGGGAGCTAAGAGAGCACGAAATGCAATCAGTTCTTGAGCGACAAATGCACCAATTATTAGGCCATTTCCATCTAATATATATTGATACTCTTCTAACGTAAGAGGTTGCAAGCTATCTTTATTTTCTAATGTTTCAATTACAACATGTTGTAAGGATAAAATTTGTTGGATGTGCTCTAAAGATAATGGTGCGATCTGAAACCTTTGCTCGTTTTGTTTCAATGTTCCTTCATAAATAATATTCATCTCAGTGCCTCCTTTAGCGAACGATGTCTTGAAAAACAGTCAATTCATTTAGTATATCTTCATTAACAGCAATTCCTAATCCAGGCTTTTCTGTTAAGCGAATAAAAGGCACATCATAGGAGAGGTTACCGATATCTTTCGTGAATTTTAACGGTCCTGTTAGTTCAACACTTGTAATGATTTTTTTAGAAAAGGCTACATGGAATCCAGCAGAAGATGCAACAGATGATTCGACCATGGAACCAACTTGACATTCAATTCCAGACATTTCAGCTTGGTGAGCGAGTTTAACAGCGGGATAGATGCCGCCGCATTTCATTAGTTTGATGTTTACTTTATCAGCTGCTTGCACCCTGATAATTTGTCGCATTTCACGAGAACTTTTTAGTCCTTCGTCAATCATAAGTGGTATGTCAGTTTTGGAACGAATATAAGCCATCGCATCAATATCGTCAGCTACAACAGGTTGTTCAATCCAATCGATGTTTAAGTGACCTAGTGAGCGTAGAGCAGTTAATGTATTCGCACTGTTTTTCCAACCTTGGTTTACATCTACACGAATGGCGATATCGTTTCCTACTCGCTCACGTACAGATTCAATTCTTTCCACATCTTTTTTGACATCTGTTCCGACTTTCATTTTAAAAGAGCGATAGCCTTTATTGATCATGGAAGCAGCTTCTTCTGCCATAGCTCCTGGGGAGGCCATACTTAAAACATGAGTAATTGGAAACTCTTCATGGTAACGGCCACCAATCAATTGATAAACAGGCTGACTTAACTTTTTTCCTATTACATCAAAACAAGCAATATCAATCGCAGCTTTTGCGGTAGGAACACCATAAATAGTTTGATTCATGATGTCATGTATCTTCTCTATATTCATTGGATTCACACCTAGCAAGGCAGGAGCTAATGTATGTTTTAAAACTTGAAGGGTACTTTCCCATGTTTCGCCTGTAACGTGATCATCGGCCACTCCTTCACCGTAACCGACAATACCTTCATCTGTTTCGATTTTTACAATGATAGAAGGCATATCATAATAAGTACCGTAGCTAATAATAAATGGATCGCGTAGTGGTAAACGAATTGCGTAGAGATGGATTGCTGTAATTTTCATTGTATAATCCACGTCCTTTGTATCATAAATGTAAAGTTGCATATATTCTTAATTAGATTAATGACGAGCAATTTTTAAAAAGAATTTTCAGAATTCTGATCTTAATTACCTTATTATATTTCAAAAGAAATGAAGGGACAATCTCTTGACATTTGTATGAATATTCAATATGTTTTTCGAAATAGGATTTTTTATAATTGAACAAACTGCTTCTAATTTAGGAAGGGGAAAGAGAATTTGAAAACAATAGGGCTTCAAGATCGTTTAAACGGAATTTTTCAGTATTTACATGAGAATCCTGAAGTAAGTTGGAAAGAATATAATACAACGGCTTATATTACTAAATTTCTAGAAAAAGAAGGGACTTCCTATAAAGTATTTGATGATTGTCCTGGAGTTATAGCAGAAATGGGGAATGGAAAACCGGTTATCGCGATTCGTGCTGATATGGATGCATTGTGGCAAGAGGTAGATGGGAAGTTCAAAGCGAATCATTCCTGCGGTCACGATGCTCATATGACGATTGCGATGGGGCTTATTTTACAATTAAAAAATGCCAGTTGGGAAAGCGGAACAATTAGATTTATTTTCCAGCCTGCAGAAGAAAAAGGAAATGGTGCTTTAAAGATGGTGGAGAAGGGTGCTGTTGACGACGCTGATTTCTTATTCGGTGTTCATTTACGACCAATTGAAGAATTACCTTTAAAAAAAGCAGCACCATCTATTCGGCATGGGACAGCGGGATTTTTAGAAGCGAATATACACGGGGATGATGCGCATGGGGCACGACCACATCAAGGTGTGAACGCAATTGATGTTATTTCTATGATTAATATCGGATTAAAAAACATCTGGCTCTCACCGCAAAAATCATACTCTGTCAAAATGACGAAATGCCAAGCTGGTGGAGATAATTTGAATATCATTCCAGGAAATGGGCAATTCGGTTTAGATGTAAGGGCAGAGAGTAATGTATTGTTAGAAGAGTTAACGAACAAGATAGAACATGTCATTCAATCAGCTGAATCAATGGGAACGAAGATTTCTTACGAATGGGTTGATATTGCACCTGGGGCAGAGGTATCGGAAGAGGCAGAACAACTCATGCGGAAAGGAATTCTTGAAATATACGGAGAAGATGGATGCACACCACCACTTTTTACTACAGGAAGTGATGATTTTCATTACTATACGGTCAAAAGGCCGCATTTAAAAGCTGCTATGTTAGGATTAGGGGCAAATTTAAAGCCCGGATTACACCACCCTTATATGAAGTTTGATCACGCTTGTATAATCGATGGAGTAGAAATAATGAAGCAAACTGTGTTGAAAGCTTTAAACTAGTATTGTTCTTATTTTTTATATTTGAATCAATTTCATAATTGATTCTTTTTCTTTGTTGGAGAGTAGAATTTCAATAGATAGAGATACAAACTAACACAAATAGTTCTCGGTATCCCTAGTAGAAAGCTTTTTGAACATGATAATTCCCTTACTTTATCGAGCTATTCCTACCTCAATAGAGAGGTAGGAATAACCCGATTGGTTAGAGTTAATCATCAGCTGATGAAACCTTTACTTTCTTCTTAAGAATTTCTTATCTTAATCCAATGATCTGATGTTGGGAAGGATACGTTCCCAAGAACGACAGCGTTTTTTGCACCTGTAGCATTTGGAACGTTACTTGCGTTACCATGGTAGGTTTCATTTGCAAGAAGAGCAAACGCTATAGCCTCTTTAGCCTCCGAAGAGTATCCTAATTCCTCTTGGGTGTAAATTTGAATTGATTCCCCGAGTAGTGATTGAATCATTTTTAGTAATGTTTTATTATAGCTGCCACCGCCTCCAATAATGACTTCATCGATTTTAACTTGTGGAAGGATAAATTTGCGATAGTTCTCTACAATAGATTTCGCTGTAAACATTGTTACAGTTGCTACTATATCGTGGCTTGAAAGATTATTGAACTTATCTAATAGTTTTTCAACATATTGCTTACCAAACAATTCTCTGCCTGTTGTTTTGGGAGGAGGGCTCATAATATAAGGATGATTTATGCAGTATGATAAGAGCTGTTCATTTATTTTCCCTTGTTTAGCTAAATTACCACTTTCATCGTATCCTATGTTAAACAATTGGCGACATACCTCATCAATAATCATATTTCCAGGTCCTGTATCAAAGGCATACATGTCATCTAGTGAAGATTGCTTAGGTAAAACAGTTACATTTCCGATGCCCCCGATGTTTTGTAACAACCTGCCCTTTGTTTCACTCCGGTAAAGAATATATTCAGTATAAGGTACCAAAGGAGCACCCTGTCCACCTGCTGCTATGTCCATAGTACGAAAATTAGATATTACGGTTGTATTTGTTTCGTAAGCAATTACCGAAGGTTCTCCAATTTGCAGAGTTGAGGGGACCAAGTTTTGTTCTTGCAAGGGCTGATGGTAAATCGTTTGTCCATGAGATCCTATAAGATCCAACTGCTCTAAAGGAAATCCAGCTTTTTTGCAAACTTCCTTGGTAGCATCTGCAAATAATTTTCCTAGTTTAAAGTTTAAACTACAAATTAGCTGCACATTAGATGTATCTACAGACAATGACTGTATAATTTCTTCTTTAACATCTTTTGAAAAAGGATGTGTTATCAATTCAATCATTTCTAACTCGGTGTTTCGTTTGCTATTATTCACACGTACAAGCACAGCATCAATACCATCCAATGATGTTCCAGACATTAATCCAACAATGTACATTATCATAACACCTACTTTACATAGATTTTTTTAATTCCTTGCTAAGCAGCAATGTCGATTCTTATAAAACCATGATGAAACTTTAGGTGGAAGTAGTAGTGATTCACCTAAAAAATTGACATTGCCAATGAACCTACTTTTTTGGGGAACGCTTTCTGTACTCAATGGTATACATCCTTTTCTTATCTTTTTAGTTTATAAAAAAAATGTAAGCGCTGACAATCGGTTATTATACTCGCTAGTTTTCTAATTGTGTAGATTTTTTGAAATTTTATTTTAAAATTATTTTTAATTATTGAAATTTATTTTTAATAGTGCTATAGTTTTGTTGAAGAAAGCGATTTCAAAGGAAGCTTTTAGATTACGAATGATAGAAGGATGATTTATATGCTAGAACATTTAACAACGGAAGGTCGTAATGAAAAGACTGTATTTTTAGATGAAATGAAAACGCTTAATTTATTGGAGGTGATGAATGAAGAAGATATGAAAGTTGCTTATTGTGTTCAAAAAGAACTTCCTCAAATTGCAAAAGCTGTAGAGATGATTGTTGCGGCGATGAAACGCGGCGGTAGATTAATCTATATGGGCGCGGGAACAAGTGGGCGCATTGGATTGTTGGATGCTGTAGAATGTCCGCCAACGTTTAATACTGATCCTAGTAAAGTAGTAGGTTTAATCGCAGGTGGAGAAAGTGCATTTATTAAGGCGGTTGAGGGAGCAGAGGATAGTTTTACATTAGGTCGTCAAGATTTAGAGAAAATCCAATTAACGAGTAACGATGTTGTAGTAGGTATTGCTGCCAGTGGACGTACACCTTATGTTATTGCAGGGTTAAATTATGCAAATCAACTTGGGGCAGGCACAGTAGCGATAAGTTGCAATAGGGAATCAGAGATTGGAAAAATTGCTGCAATTGCCATTGAAGTTGTAAATGGAGCTGAAGTACTTACGGGATCTACCCGCTTAAAAGCTGGAACTGCTCAAAAATTAGTATGTAACATGCTCTCAACAGCTTCAATGGTTGGGATTGGAAAAGTTTATGGGAATTTAATGGTAGATTTGCAGTTAACAAATGAAAAGTTGGTTGAACGTGCAAAACGTATTATTATGGATGCCACTGAATGCAGCTATGAAGTGGCAGAAAAATACTTAGTAAAAGCAAATAATCAACCTAAGGTTGCCATTGTTATGATTTTAACAAATGTTTCTTATGAAGAAGCCGTAGAACGCTTAAACGCAGCAGAGGGATTTATAAGAAAAGCAATTTAAAGCTTCTATATAAAAATATTATGAGGGGGAGTAAAAATGAAAGTATTATTTGTATGTTCAGGTGGAATGTCGAGTGCGATTGTTGTAAATGCGTTGAAAAAAGAAGGGGAAAAGCATGGTCAAAATTTAGAAGTATTAGCTGTTGGTACGCAAGAATTTGATTCAGAGGTTCGAAACGGTTGGGACGTTGCTATGGTTGCCCCACAAGTAAAACATCGATTTGATGGTTTTAAAGCTTCTGCAGATGAAGCCGGAGTCCCATGTTTAATGATTCCTGCTCAATCATATAGTCCCCTTGGTGGACCTGCTCTATTAAATTTAATTAATGAAATAAGACAATCAAATTAAAGTTGTTATTTATCTTGTTATTCGTGGGTAGTAAGACTCCTGCCTCAAGAATCAGAGAGGAACGAGGAAGATAGGTGGGAGATTACCTACCCGTAAAATCCCGATTGGTGCGGACTAACCATCATTGGGGGATGAGAAAAAACAACTGATGGAAGTTTCACTTTATTCGTTTGTGAATAGTAAAAACATAATCTAGCAAGAAATCTTAACTACTAATCAATCTAAAGGGGAAAATACAAATGAACAAATTTGTAGCTTTTTTAGAAAATAATTTATCGACACCTATGGCTAAATTGTCTGAGCAGAAACATTTACGTGCAATACGTGATGGTGTAGTTTCTGCTTTGCCATTCATCATCTTTGGGAGCATATTTCTTATCATTGCTTTCCCACCCGTAGCAGCAGATTCCGCAATAGGTCAATGGGCAGCAAAACATATCGCGGAGATTTTAATACCTTATCGATTAACAATGTTTATTATGACCCTATATATTACTTTCGGAATAGGTCATAGTCTGTCTCAAAGCTATAAGTTAGACCCTTTATCAGGGGGATTATTATCGGTAGCTGCCTTCTTATTCACAATAGGCGTAAAAATGGTGAAAGATATAGGTTTTGTATTGCCAATGACAAACCTTGGTGGACATGGGCTCTTTGTAGCGATGATTGTTTCTATATTTTCGGTTGAAATGATACGTTTATGTAAGACTAAAAATATTACAATAAAAATGCCAGATTCTGTTCCAACGTCCGTATCTCGTTCATTTGAAGCGTTAATACCAGTTACAATGGTACTCTTTATTATGACATTAATTACAGTAGTTGCAGGTGTTGATCTACATTCACTTGTTGATAAAGCTGTTGCACCACTTATTAAAGCAGGGGATACATTACCAGGCGTATTAATTCCAGTCTTTTTAATAACATTTTTCTGGTCATTCGGTATTCATGGTGTATCAGTTGTAGGTGCTGTTGCTCGTCCAGTTTGGGAAGTTTACTTAGCTAATAATTCATCGGCAGTTGCAGCTGGTACGGCAATCCCTCACGTAGCTCCTGAAACATTCTTTCAATGGTTTATTTGGATTGGTGGATCTGGTGCAACATTAGGATTAGTAATTGCGATGTTATTAACAGCAAGATCTACTTATAGTAAGACGATGGCGAGAGCAACAATTGTTCCAAGTATATTTAACATCAATGAACCTGTTATTTTTGGGATGCCAATTGTGCTAAACCCAATTTTAATTATTCCATTTATCGTGACACCATTAATTGGTGCAACAGTTGCATATATCGCAACGTCAATCGGATTAGTAAATCCAACATATGTAATGGTTCCATGGACATTACCAGCTCCAATAGGTGCCTATCTGTCGACAGGTGGCGATTGGAGAGCAATTATTCTTGTGTTAGTTAATATTACGATTTCAGTTCTTGTTTATCTACCATTCTTTAAAATGTATGATCAAAAGCTTTTAGCACAAGAAAGTCCAACAGAAACAACAGAGGGCACAAACGTAGCCTTATAAAAATATATGAAAGGGGGGTTGGGACTAATTGCTCCAAACTTCCTTTCATATAAAAGAGAGAAGGGAGATAAAAATGAATTCAACATCCAGAATTCACTTTTTTAGTTACAAAAGTGCGTTTCTATTTTTTAGTTTTATTCTTGTTTTTAATCTTATCTTTAATCCTTTAATGAATGCAGTTGGAGTAGATAAACGTTTGTCACTGTACCTAGATAATATCTTTGCAATCAGCGCAGGGTTAACTCTTGTTCTTATTTTTGTTGAAGGTAAGTTTAAAAACAAGAAACAAGCATTAATTTTGTTCTTGTCTCTATTAGTAGCGAGTGCACTGATTTGTTACCCAATTGTTTATGCGTAAATGAAAAAAGTAAGTTATCTAAAATGAGGTGTTAGTGAAATGGGAAAGCGAAACGGAATAAAAATTGCCACAATTGGTGGTGGATCTAGTTACACGCCAGAATTAATTGAAGGCTTTATTAAACGTTATGATGAGTTACCAGTTAGAGAACTTTGGCTAGTGGATATTGAGGCAGGAAGAGAAAAGCTTGAGATTGTAGGAAATCTAGCAAGAAGAATGGTAGAAAAAGCAGGAGTTCCTATGGAAATTCATTTGACGCTAGATCGTCGTCAAGCTTTACAGGATGCTGATTTTGTGACAACGCAGATGAGAGTTGGTTTACTAGACGCCCGAATTAAAGACGAGCGTATTCCTTTGCAACTAGGGTTAATTGGGCAAGAAACAAATGGTGCAGGAGGCTTATTTAAAGCGTTACGAACGATTCCCGTTCTTCTAGAAATCGCAGAAGAAATGCAAAAACTTTGCCCAAATGCATGGTTAATTAACTTTACAAATCCAGCTGGAATGGTAACAGAAGCCCTTCTTCGTTACAGCAAGCATAAAAAAGTAATCGGTGTATGTAATGTACCGTTTAATATGCACATGTCTATTTCAAAAATGTTAGGTGTTGAAATGGAGAGGGTACACATTGATTTCGCTGGACTAAACCATATGGTATTCGGAATACACGTATATGTTGATGATCAAGAAGTAACAGAGAAAGTGCTTGAAATGCTAGGAAATCCAGAGATACAAATGACAATGAAGAATATTGCCCCACTTCCTTGGAATCCAAGATTTTTGAAATCATTAGGTGTAGTACCTTGCCCGTATCATCGTTATTATTACAAAACAAAAGATATTTTAGATGAAGAATTAGAAGCATTTAAATCAGGGAGAACGCGTGCTGAAATTGTCAAGAAACTAGAAGAAGATCTGTTTGATTTGTATAAAGATGAAAAACTAGACATTAAACCTCCACAATTAGAGAAGCGGGGTGGTGCATACTACAGTGATGCAGCATGTAATGTTATTTCTTCTATCTATAATGACAAAAAAGACATTCAAGTATTAAATATCCAAAACAAAGGCGCAATTAATGAGATCGATTATGATTCAGCGGTTGAAGTAAGTTGTATTGTGACAAAAAATGGACCGGTTCCTATGACAATGGGGAAATTGCCAGTTCAAGTTCAAGGATTAATTCAGCAAATCAAATCATTTGAAAGAGTAGGTGCTGAGGCAGCAGTAACGGGTTCTTATGATAAGGCTTTATTAGCTTTAACGATTAATCCACTTATTCCAAGTGATGATTTGGCTGAAGCTGTATTACAGAAACTATTAGAAGCCCATAAAGAGTATTTGCCTCATTTTTTTAGATGATTAGGAGAATAATAAATTTAACATTAAAGAAAAATTGAGACCTGAGATTCTCTGAAACATAAATTCAGTTAGAGAATGTCATGCCCATACTTTACTACGATTTGGAGTGTTATGATATGTCAACGGAAATCAATAATAATGAAATGGAAATTTTTGAAATTATTTCTCATGGTGGAAATGCAAGAGGTTTAGCTTATGAAGCATTAACAGCTGCAGAGGAATTTGACTTTGAAAGGGCAACGGATCTTATTAACCAAGCTGCAGAAGAACTTAGCTTGGCTCATAAGACACAAACAAAGTTAATTCAAGCTGAATTGAACGGAATTCCAAGTGAAAAAACATTGCTAATGATTCATGCTCAAGATCACTTAATGACCGCGATAAGCGAACAAAAATTGATTGAACATATGGTTCGTATCATAAAAAAACTGGCGCCACAACAATAATTGGGGATGTAGGAAGGTAAAGGTGATGTAAAGATGAGAAAATTAGGTATCTCCATTTATCCAGAACATTCAACTTTAGAAAAAGATATGGAGTATATTGCACTTGCACACAAATATGGATTTAAAAAAATCTTTACTTGCTTGTTGTCAGTAGAAGGTGATAAAGAACAAATTATGAGGGAATTTAAAGAAACAATTGCATTTGCAAATCAATTAGGTATGGAAGTAATGGTTGATATCTCTCCTCGTGTATTTGGAGATTTAGATATTTCCTATAATGACTTATCATTCTTTGCTGATTTAGGAGCGTACGGAATCCGTCTAGATATGGGGTTTACAGGAAATGAAGAGTCCATCATGACATATAATCCTTATAATTTGAAAATTGAAATTAATATAAGTAATGCAACGCATTATTTAGATAATCTCATTGCTTATAAGCCTAATAAAGAGAATTTAGTAGGCTCACATAATTTCTATCCTCATCGTTATGCGGGGTTAAGCTATGCTCATTTTCTAAAATGCTGTGAGCAATTTAAACACCATAATATTCGTACAGCAGCGTTCATTAGTTCACACGCAGCAACTTACGGACCTTGGTCAGTAACAGAAGGTTTATGTACATTAGAAATGCATCGTGAATTACCAATTGTAACGCAAGCCAAACACTTATTTGCAACTAGAGTAATCGATGATGTGATTATTGCTAACGCATATGCATCAGAGATTGAATTAGAAGCCCTGAGTACATTAAACAGTGAATTGCTAACGTTTAATATAGAACTATATGACACAATTACAGAGTTAGAGAAAAAGATTGTGCTGGAAGAATTTCATTTTTATCGTGGAGACGTTTCTGAATACCTTATTCGCTCGACTCAATCACGTGTAAAATATAAACGAGAAGAATTTAAACCAACCTATACCCCTGATATTAGAAGAGGAGACATTTTAATTGAGAATGAGCTCTATGGACAATACAAAGGTGAATTACAGATTGCGTTGAAAGACATGGAGAATTCAGGTAAAACGAATGTGGTTGGCCGGATAGTTGAAGAAGAAATTTTTCTCCTTGATTATCTCAATCCTTGGGAGAAATTCCAATTTTCAATTTAGTAATTTTATCGAGAACAACCTCAAAGTAAGGGAAAGGGAAGGGACAGAACGATCCTTCCCTTTTTATTTATCTTGTTATTTACGAGCAGTAAGATCCTCACCTCAAAATTCAACAATAGCAAAGAAGGTAGGTGGTGATAGGATGCCCGTAAAAGTCCGATTAGTGAGGGTTAATTAAATTTTCACTTTATACAAAAGGAGGAACCTATATGAGTTATATTATTGGAGTAGACGGTGGAGGTACTAAAACGGAAGCGGTGGCTTATAATTTAAATGGTGAAAAAATAAGTGAAGGTAAAGCAGGGTACGGGAATTTACTTTTAGATGAAAAACAAGCTATTCATAATATTATTGATGCGATTGAACAATGCTTAGTTCCTTTAAAAAAGGAAGAATGCCAGTATATGTGCCTAGGGTTGGCTGGGTATGGAGGGGTTAAAAATACAAAAGGTATAAAAGATGCTCTTTCTGAGGCGTTTAATATTCCGTTTACGATTGTAAATGATGGAATTATTGCACACGCTGCTTTACTAAAAGGGAAAGATGGTATTTTAACAATTTCAGGAACTGGTTCTGTTAGTATTGGAATTCATAATGGTATTGAAAAATTAGCAGGTGGTTGGGGACATATTCTTGGAGATGAAGGAAGTGGCTATTGGATTGCTATGCAGATTTTTATTAAAATGACGCAAGAGGAAGATGAGGGTGGAAATTATAGTGACCTAACTAAGTTGATACTAACAAAACTTGGTTATCAGAGTGTACTAGAATTAAAAACATTTATTTATTCCTCAACTAAAGCGGAGATCGCGTCATTTGTTCCAATAATCGTTCAACAAGCAAAAGCAAGTGATAATTTTGCAGAGAATATTCTCAAGCAAGCGGGCCATCACCTTGCCAAGACTACGCTTGCTGTTTGGAGGAAACTAAATTTTGATAACAATGTTACAATTGCTATTAAAGGGGGTATATTAATTAATATACCGTCTGTACAAACCTCCTTTATTGAAAATATTAAACAAGAAAAACCGGAAGTCCAATTTATTTTAGAAGATGTATCATCTACATTAGGGGGGTATTACTTAGCTCTGAAATATATGAGTTAATTAAAAGTTAAGGGAGCAATTCAATATGCATGTTGTAAATATATTGTTAAAAATTGAAAGTTTGTTACATCAATTACCAAAATCTGAAGGGAAAATAGCACAATATATTTTAGATAATCCTCAAGAAGTGATTAGAATGACTATACATGAATTAGCTGCGCATGCTAATGCGAGTAGTTCGGCGGTCACTAGACTTTGCCGTTCTATTGAAGTTGCTAGTTTTTCGGAGTTAAAGGTATCTCTATCATCGTATATCTCACAACCAGAGAAGAAAGGTTTTTATGATATTGAACCAAATGAAACAATAGCGGAAATTAAAGAAAAAATAGTTTCCAACTCTGTACAAGCGATACAAGAAACAGCGATTTATTTAGATGAAGTTATTCTTAATCAAATTGTTGAAACTATGAGAAATGCTGATGTTATTTATGCCTATGGATTAGGAGCTTCATGGCTTGTTGCAGAAGATATTACTCATAAATGGTTACGTTTAGGAAAGATTGTAAGTGCAAATCAAGACGCACATATCATGGCGACAGCACTTGCTGCATCAACAAAAAATTGTGTTTTTTTCAGTATATCTAATAGTGGAGAAACTGAAGAAGTACTGCAACTTGTTGATATTGCTAAAGCATCTGGTATTCAAACAATTGGGTTATCGCGATTTGGTAATAATAGATTAACTAACAAAGTCGATATGTCTTTGCAACATGTTCGTGCACCAGAGGCAAAATTTCGTAGTGCAGCAACTAGTTCGTTATTTGCACAATTTCTGACGATTGACATTATCTTTTATGCATATGCATCAAAATATTATGATGAAAATATTAAAGAAATTGAACGTTCAAGAGAATCGGTATTAAGATTCACAGGAAAAAATCCTTCTAAGATATAAAGCGTAATAAATCTCAGTACAAATTATTTACCTGTGATTTTCGCTGCTTAGTTATTGAACTGCTACTTAAAGAGCCTATGTCTATT